>CALYRA010000358.1 GCA_945292135.1 uncultured Dysgonomonas sp. | reverse complement strand
AAGGTAACAACATTTATGACGTATACGAAGACAGGGAGCTTAATACTTGGATATTAACTGATAACGGGATATATCAGGAATCTCCAAGTAGTGAAACGACAAACAGTTACTTTGTAAGCAGAACGTTATCCAATAAAGCAAGCTTTTATTCGGTATTAGAATTAGATGATGCCATTTGGTTTGGAAGCGATAATGGTATAGTAAAAGTATTTGACAAAAAGAAAAAAAGATTTTCATTAATCGAAACAGGTTCTAATTCTACAATCAATTTTATAAAAGAGATTAACAATGACCAAGTATTAATAGGAAGTCGGGATAATGGTTTTATGATATATCACAAACCTTCAAAACAAATAGTCCATTATACGAAAAATAATCTGGTAAATATGAAGAGCGATAATATTCACTCTTGCTATATTGACAAATCGGGAAATATTTGGTTTGAACTTGAATGTTTGGGTGTTGCGAAATTCAACATCGCGAATAAAACAATGAAGCATTTCGAAATGAAAATAGAAAGCCAAAGCTCAAATGTTTTTCCTCCCAATTTCTTTATATTCGAAGATATCTATGATATAATTTGGGTTCATCCAAGAGGGGGCGGTTTTTCTTATTACGATGCCGAAAATGATAAGCTTATACCTTTCTATAATGAACCTTATTCTCCTACTTGGCGATTCTCGAATATGATGCACGCGGCTTTTTCCGATAAACAGGGAAATTTGTGGATGAGTACACGTTCGCACGGATTGGAAAAAGTGATTTTTCCGAATGACATTTTTAAATCATCCATTGTAGATTCAAACATCCATTCTTCTGTTAATAATGATATTCGGTCAATTTTTGAAGATAATGAGAAAAATCTATGGGTTTCGACCAAAAGCGGCAAAATATATGTATATAATCCTAAGGGAAAACAAATGGGGTATCTTTGTGAAGATGGAAGTATCGGCTATGACAAAAAACCTTTGAAAAGTTTTTGTTATTGTATGATGCAGGATAAAAACAATAATATATGGATAGGCTCAAAGGGCGATGGAATATATATATTAAACAAAAAAAACTTTAATGGAAGATACTCTATTGACCATTATGAATATGAACCAAACAATCCTTATAGCCTAAGTCATAATAGTATTTACAGCATATTTCAAGATGAGAAAGACAGAATATGGATTGGAACGTATGGCGATGGATTAAATCTGGTGGATGCCGGTGAATCTAAACTAAAATTTATACATAGTAGAAATGAACTAAAAAAATTCCCTATACAAACTGGTTCTAAGATAAGGGTAGTACTTGATGATAAATTTGGAAATATTTGCGTAGGAACAACATTAGGATTGATTATTTTTTCATCCAATTTCACTTCTCCTTCAGAGATCGACTTTAAATCATATATAAGAATACCTTCGGACAATGAAAGCTTGAGCGCAAATGACGTTTTTGATATATGCACCACGTCAAAAGGAGAAACATATCTTGCCACATTCGGAGGAGGCATAAATAAAATCATTGAAACTGACGAAAAAGGATTCCCTCTGAAATTCAAGTCTTATACAACATCAGAAGGGTTACCATCCGATGTCATCTTAACGATTATGGAAGATATTGAAGGTAAGCTTTGGGTTACAACCGAAGGTAATTTAACCAAATTTGATACAAACAAAGAATCATTTGAAACTTACAGCGAAATAAGCAGGCTGATAAAAGGTCAAAACTTTGCTGAGGGAGCAAAATTCAGTTCCGAATCGGGTACAATATATGTAGGACATTCAAAAGGTTTCTTGTCGGTAAAGACGAATTGGATAATAAAAAATAACTTTAAACCTTATATCGCCTTAACAAATTTTTCTATAGAAAATCAGACTATACCTATAGCAGGCAATTCCGTATTGAATCAAAATATTGACGATGTCAAATCATTGAAATTATCGCATAAACAAAACTTCTTTTCTATTGAATTTGCCGCATTGGATTACACATATTCAAAAAATATAGCTTATGCCTATAAATTGGAAGGTTTTGACAATGATTGGATTATCACTTCAAAACAGCGAATAGCAAATTACACCAATATCGAGCCGGGAAAATATAAATTCAGAATAAAATCGACCAACAGCGACGGTATATGGATGGATAATGAACGTGTTTTACCTATCGAAGTTACTCCCTCTTTTTGGAGGACAGGATGGGCGTATACAATATATATTCTATTATTTATCGCAATCTTATATATTACTTTACGGATTATATTTATTTATTACCGCTTGAAAGATAAGGTTGCATTGGAGTATGAGCAAACCGAAATGAAAACACGTTTCTTTATGGACATTTCACATGAAATACGTACGCCTCTCACCATGATTATAGCTCCGGTAGAAAGTATAATCGAAGAAAATAATATATCTAAAGAAGTAAAATCACAACTGGATTTAGTATTAAAAAACGCCAACCGCATGTTGCGTATGGTTAATCAAATATTGGATTTTCGTAAAATACAAAAGCAAAAACTGAACATTCAGGAAATTCAAATAGCAATTTTGATTGTTGATGTTTGCGGCAATTTCAGGAAGGTAGCAGAATCAAAGAATATTAAATTAAAAATTACAAATAATATAGGAGATGCTACAATATGGGCAAACAATGATGGCATCGAAAAATTGGTTTTCAATCTTCTGTCTAATGCTTTCAAATATACTCCCGAAGGAAGAACAATAGAAATCATTTTGTCTTATGCTAAGAAAGAAAACGGAATTTTATTATCGGTAAAAGACGAAGGTCAAGGTATGACTAAAGACATTATAA
>CALYRA010000357.1 GCA_945292135.1 uncultured Dysgonomonas sp. | reverse complement strand
AAGTAACGGCTCTTAAAGCGACTGTATTTTCGTAAGTGCGTTCATCTCCCATGACCCCTACTGATTGCACGGGAAGTAATATAGCTCCGGCTTGCCATACCTGATCGTATAAACCGTATTCTCGTAGTGAACTGATAAATATATCATCAGCATTTTGCAAGATGGCTACTTTTTCAGGTGTGATATCTCCTAATATGCGAATTCCAAGTCCCGGACCGGGAAACGGGTGACGCTTTATCAGGTGTTCTTGCATCCCCAACTCTAATCCTACCCTGCGAACTTCATCTTTGAATAGAAGCCGTAAGGGTTCAACTAATTTCAAATTCATTTCTTTTGGTAATCCACCCACGTTATGATGCGATTTGATAGTGGTACCTGTAATTGATATAGATTCGATAATATCAGGATAAATAGTTCCTTGTCCAAGCCATTTTATTTCTTTCAATTTATGAGCTTCTTCCTCGAAAACATCGATGAATCCTTTACCTATGATCTTACGTTTTTGTTCCGGGTCTTTTACGCCGGCTAACGCTTTATAAAATTTTTCTTTAGCGTCGATACCCCGAACATTTAATCCCAAATGTTCATAATCTTTAAGTACTTTTTCAAATTCGTTTTTACGAAGCAATCCATTATCAACAAATATACATGTCAGGTTTTTACCGATTGCCTTGTTCAATAACACCGCAGTCACCGAAGAATCTACGCCTCCAGATAAAGCGAGTATAACTTTATCGTCGCCCAGTTGTTTTTTTAAGTCCGTTACAGTCGATTCAACAAATGAAGCCGGCGACCAGTCCCGCGCCATTTTGCAGATATTTAGAAAATTGCTTAACAATCGGGCGCCATCGGTTGTATGAAATACTTCAGGATGATATTGGACTGCCCAAGTGGGTTCGCCATTTATTTTATATGCTGCACATTTTACGTCTTTTGTACTTGCTATTATTTCAAATTTTTCGGGAAGAACCGTAATTGTGTCGCCATGCGACATCCACACTTGCGAACCTTCAGAGATTCCATCAAATAGCAATTCCTTTGCGTTTATAGTATTTAAGTGCGCGCGTCCATATTCACGAAAATCTCCTTTTTCTATCTTTCCACCGGATGAATAGGCTAAATATTGAGCGCCATAACATATACCTAATACAGGATATTTACCTCTGATTTCATTTAAATCTGGCTTAAATGAATCATCATCATTTACAGAGAAAGGACTTCCCGAAAGAATAACGCCTTTTACGGTTTCATCATTAAAAGGAAACTTGTTGTATGGAACAATTTCGCAATATGTGTTTAGCTCTCTGATTCTACGACCGATAAGTTGAGTAGTTTGTGAACCGAAATCGAGGATAATGATTTTTTCGCGCATACTTAAAAATAAAAAAGTTTAATTATTGTATAAGATGCATACAAAGGTACGTCAATTTTTGTAAATAATAGTCTAAGGCGATTTAAGATTTGAATTTCAGTTTATATAAAAATCCTTATTTTTTATCAATTTCTATTTTAATTCTATTTCTTTGTATATTATACAATTTAGATGCTTATGAAAAAAAATATACTCTTTGCATTAATCTCAGTCTTGTTCCTTGGCTCTTGTATAAGTACTAAATATATATCGGTTGATGTGTATCAACCTGCGAAAGTTACTTTGTCTCCCGAAATCGTAAATATTGCTATTGTGGACAATTGTCCTACTTTCGTGGATAACAGTAAAACCTCTTTGACCAGTAATAATATTGAACATCTATCAGTTGATACGGCGAAATGCGTGTTTATTGATTCTTTGGTTTCTAATCTGAATCGAGAAAAATTTTTTGGTGATGTAATAGCTTATCCGTATTCAAGGGACTGCGAACTGAATAACGATAATCTTCTGCTTTTATCACCTTCTAAAATAAAAGAGATTGCTCGGGAAGTAGATGTGGATGCAATTGTTACTTTGGATAATTTTTTTATATCAGGAAAATTGTACAATGTGAGCGACCCTTTCATTAATGTTGTCGCCAATGAAATGGCTTTAGGTATGATTATTAAATTGTCGATTTATTCTGCGGATGGAACTGAACTTTCCGAACCGATTCTTCTGAATGACACTTTATATTGGAGCGAATTATTCAGTGATTATCCTTATTTCCAATCATTGCCGTCTTTTAAAGAAGCTACTCAACAAATTTCCACTATGGCTGCAGAGACTTTAGTGAAAGAATTTGTTCCTTATTGGGAAACTCAAACAAGATATTATTTTGCTGATAGCAAAACCGACAAATTAGTACAATCTTACAAATGGGAGGAGGTTCAAAAAATTTGGAAAGCAAAATTTAACGAAGAAAAAAGAGCGGCTAAAAAAGCATGCTTAGCTCATAATATAGCTTTGTCTTATGAATGTTTAGGGAATTTAGACGAAGCTATAATCTGGATAGATAAAGCTAATGAATTATTGCCCTCAACGAAGGCAGAAATTATTAAAACTCAAGTCTCATTATATGATACGATTTTAAAGAACAGAAGCACTGATATAGAAAAACTTAAAGACCAAATTGGTTCTGTTGGTTTTTCTGAATCAAACGATCTATAGATATGTAATTGAGGGGTTTGGCGTCTTAATCAAAGCATGATTTAATAATTAGATTTACGTAATCAGTTGTAATCATTTCGCAAATCATTAAAACAAGTTTTGTATTTAAGTATGATGCATGATTTACAAGTAAGTATATGGAACAGGATATTCAATTATATTTGATTACAGCTTCGAAAAGGTTACTATTTTTATATTTATCAGTAAGGGCATAATGATAGTAAAAATTAAGTGTTCAATT
>CALYRA010000356.1 GCA_945292135.1 uncultured Dysgonomonas sp. | reverse complement strand
GAAAAAACAATTGACTATGCGAAAAGTAAGGGTTATTATTTTTTCATTGCTGTGCCAAATGCTAAAAGTAACCCTGCATTATTAAATTAAGTTCAGATTCAGTGTATATCACCCTTATCCGTAAAGGTTGGTTTAGGTAAGAATATTTATCCTCAAAAAGCAGCTAAGTGTTATAAAATTTGGGACGACAAGCAATGGCAATGGAGATTGAATAACCCATCAAATAAATATGCTCAGGACAAAAAGGAAATTGTAATGAGTCCTATAAGTTTTTTTGCAAAATCTGTGTCTAAAGGTCAATCACATGATAATAGATATGATATAAACTTGCAAAATATAGGTTTTCGCCCGTTAAATCTTTATATAGGATTAGGAGCTGATGTTTCTAAAGGGTTTTACTTTAATATTCCATCATTTATAAAACGTCCACCTTTTAACCTTGTATTTAAAGACCTGACGGGTGGTAGGATTCCTCGAATAAACAAGGATGATATCTTCCTCCAATTAATAGATTTAGACACAATATGAAAGCAAAGCAACAAATGAATATCATATCTTTTGATATAGAAGAGTGGTATCACTTTGATATATTTTCGAAAGAAGATTCTTGGAAAAACTATCCTCCGCGTATTAATTTGTATTTACCGCTTATATTGGATGAGCTGGATAAATACAATACGAAGGCTACATTTTTTTGTTTAGGCTGGATAGCAAGAAATTACCCTGACATTTTGAAACAGATTAAACAACGAGGACATGAATTAGCCTGTCATAGCGACAAACATTTTTTTGTAAGAGAAATGACACCCGAATCTTTCCGTAAGGATTTGAAGCAAGCCTTGGATAGTATAGAAAATGTAATAGGGGATAAAGTCATAGCATTTCGTGCTCCGGCATTTACGATAACAGAAAATGCTACTTGGGCTTTCGAAGTATTAGCAGAAAATGGTATTGAAATTGATTGTTCTATATTTCCTACAACCCGTAGCTTTGGCGGTTTTCCTTCTTTTGGAGAAGCAAAACCTACTTTGATAAAATACAAAGGTTATGAAATAAAAGAATTTCCTATAAATACCGGAACAATCTTCGGTAAGCAATTTGTTTTTGGAGGAGGAGGATATTTCAGGTTGTTTCCCTATTGGCTTATAAATAAATTAATGAACCAATCCGATTACAATATCACATATCTTCATATGCGTGATTTTGATTATGAACAACCTCGTTTTAAACATGTATCGGGTATGCGTAGGTTTAAATCATATTATGGTATAAAAGGAGCATATTCGAAGTTTCAAAAAATGCTGAAAGATTTCATTTGGATAAGCGTTGGTGAAGCTGTTCAACAAATAGATTTCAATCAGGTAAGACATTTAGAGATAAAATAAGAGTTAAGAACAAAAGATAAAAAAGCTACAAATCATCTGATTTGTAGCTTTTATTTTATTTCAATATTTATAATACTTAGTCAGCTTAAATAGCTTTGGATTCTTTCAAAATATTATTTGTCTTGCGGACAGCGGCAGCGGATGCCTCAAATTTATTTTTTTCTTCTGCAGTTAGTTTAAGGTCAATAATTTTTTCCCATCCGTTTTTACCTAAAACAACCGGTACTCCAATACAAATATCTTCTTGTCCATATTCGCCTTCAAGTGCAACGCAACAAGGTATTACTTTCTTTTGATTATGTATTATTGATTCTACAACATAAGCTCCTGCAGCACCGGGTGCATACCAAGCGGATGTTCCAAGCAATCCAGTAAGTGTAGCGCCCCCAACCATTGTATCTGCTACAACTTTATCTAAAGTTTCTTTAGTCAATAATTCCGAAACAGGAATACCTTTGTAAGTCGCTAAACGAGTTATAGGTATCATAGTCGTATCGCCATGTCCGCCAATAACCATACCATCTACTTCGTTAGGGTTACATCCTAAAGCTTCACTCAAATAATATTTGAAACGAGAGCTATCCAAAGCTCCTCCCATACCTATTACACGATGTTTAGGAAGTCCTGTTACCTTAGATGCTAAATAAGTCATTGTATCCATTGGGTTAGAGATAATAACTAAAATGGCATTAGGCGAATATTTCAAGATACTTTCAGCAACAGATTTAACAATTCCGGCATTAACTCCGATCAATTCTTCACGAGTCATACCCGGCTTGCGTGGTATTCCGGAAGTGATAACTACAACATCAGAATTAGCGCTAGCAGCGTAATCATTTGTCACGCCTTTGATGCATGAATCAAAACCAAGCAATTGAGCTGTTTGATTCATATCCATTGCTTTACCTTCCGAAACACCTTCTTTCACATCGAGCATTATGACTTCGTCTGCTACTTCATTAAATGCTAAAACATTAGCACATGTTGCACCTACATTACCGGCACCAACTACTGTTACTTTAGACATGATTTTTTATTTTAAATTTTAAACTATGTTTAATTATTTAATAAATTCTTACATTTTGGATTCATTTTAATAAAAGCAAAATATTAACAAAAATACATGCTTATTCCTAAATAAAGAACTTTTGTCCCTCTAAAATGATCTTGATTTATTAAAAAAAACGAAAGCTATCCTTTAAGTATAAGATTTGTATTGAAAAAAATATATATTTGTATGTTAAATTTTTGGAAAGTATGAGCAAGCAAACAAAAATATTAATCGTAGTAGTTACCATTTTAGTTATCGGGTTAGGGATAGCTTTATACTTCGCAGTAACTAAATCAAAAGAAAGTAGTGATTTACAGCAAGAACTTTCGATCAATAAAGAACAATTGGAAGATGATTACGAAAGTCTTTCATTACAATATGAAACTA
>CALYRA010000355.1 GCA_945292135.1 uncultured Dysgonomonas sp. | reverse complement strand
GAAAAACGTTTAAACTATGATAATCGCCCTGATGGACAATTTTTTAAGGTCATATCCGAAAATATGTTTGAAAAGCATCCATACAGATGGACTGTAATTGGATCTATGGAACATTTGGATGCTGCAACATTAGATGAATTTAAAGCTTTTTTTAAAGAATATTATATTCCGAATAATGCAGTATTGGTAGTTGCAGGTGATTTTGACAAAACGCAGGCAAAAAAGTGGATTGCGGAATATTTTGCTCCGATACCTAAAGGTGAACCTATTGTTAAACAAAAATTTGTTGAAGATCCTATTGTAATTCAGAAAAATGTAACATTCGTTGATCCTAATATACAGCTTCCGGCCTTAGTTTTATCTTATCGTATGCCATCAATGAAAGATCATGATGCATTTGTTTTAAATATGATATCTACAATATTATCCAATGGAAAATCTTCACGTTTATACCAACGAATGGTAGATAAAGAAAAAATAGCGCTTCAAGTTGAAGCTTTTCCTATTTCTTTTGAAGATTATGGGATGTATACTATTTTAGGAATACCTATGCAAGGTAAACCTACCAATGATCTTCTTATTAGTATTGACGATGAGATTCAACGTTTGCAAACTGAATTGATTTCTGAAGAAGAATATATGAAACTTCAAAATAAAATCGAAAATAAGTTTATTAATGAAAATTCAAGTTCAGAAGGCATTGCTCACAATTTAGCATCATATAGTTTGCTTTATAAAGATGTAAATCTAATAAACAAAAAAATAGAAATATATCGTTCTATTACACGTGAAGAAATACGCGATGTAGCAAAAAAATATTTGAATGCGAATCAGCGGGTAGTAGTTGATTATATTCCGGAAAACAAATAAAATAATTAACAATAAATATGAAAAAGATATTATATATATTTTTACTTACAGTTTTGTCTATTTCAATTTCCGCGCAAACAGACAGAAATGTACAGCCTAAACCAGGACCGGCGCCTAAAATTAATCTGGGTAAGCCTCAGAAATTCATATTGCCTAATGGATTAACTGTTTTGGTTGTTGAAAATCATAAATTACCCCGAGTTGCATTTTCTCTGACATTAGACAATCCGCCATCATTGGAAGGAGATATTAAAGGTGTAGATTATTTGGCTGGGGCTATGATGGGGAATGGGACTAGTAAAATAAGTAAAGATGACTTTAATAACAAAATAGATTTTTACGGAGCATACGCTGACTTCGATTTACACAATACAAGCGGAACAACACTTTCACGTTATTTTCCTGAAGTATTGGAATTGGTATCTCAAGGAATACTTGACCCCTTATTTACACAAGCAGAATTGGATAGTGAGCGGGCAAAATTGATTGATGGATTAAAAACACAAGAAAAGAATGCTCAATACATCGCAAAACGTGTTCGCAAAACTCTTCTTTATGGACAAAAGCACCCTGAAGGTGAGATTGTGACAGAAGAATCCATTAATAAAATTACATTAGCAGATATTGAAAAGTATTATTGTGATTATTTTGTGCCCGAAAATGCTTATTTGGTTATTGTTGGCGATGTTAAATTTAGTGATGTTAAGAATTTAGTAAAAAATAATTTTTCATCTTGGAAAAAAGCTTCTGCTCCCAAAAGCATATATTCAGACCCTATTAATTTATCAACTACCGAAATTAATTTTGTGGATGTGCCGAACGCCGTTCAAAGTGAAATTTCGGTAAATAACTTAATTTCTTTAAAGATGTCTGACCCTGATTATTTTGCAGCCTTATTGGCAAACCAAATACTGGGAGGTGGGGCAGAAGGTCGTTTGTTTCTAAATTTACGAGAGGGACATGGATGGACTTACGGTTCATATTCAGATTTGCAAGGCGACAAGTATATAAGTGATTTTTCAGGACAAGCTTCAGTTCGTAATGTGGTAACTGACAGTGCCATAGTTGAAATGTTAGGAGAGTTGAAGAAAATAAACGCGACATTACCAACTCAAGCCGAACTAGATTTAGCTAAGGCTAAATATATAGGAAATTTCGTTATGAATGCTGAAAAACCTCAAACTATAGCAAGTTTTGCTTTAAATGAAAATACACAAAAGCTTCCCACTGATTTTTATCAGAACTATATAAAAAATATTAATGCCGTAACTTTGGCGCAAGTGCAGGCAGCAGCTAAAAAATATATACTACACGATAAGACGCGTATTGTAGTCGTCGGTAAAGCCGCAGAAGTCCTTCCATCTTTAGAGAAACTAAATATTCCAATTAAGTATTTTGATAAATACGGCACCCCAACAGATAAACCTAAAATAAAAACGTCAGATACTACAATCACTGCGCAATCTGTATTGAATAAGTATATTAGCATTATCGGTGGGGAAAAGGCTTTGAAAGGCGTTCATACTTTAAGTACAATAATGAAGGGTATCATAATGGATCAAGAAATCTCTATTTCTACCAAAATGACTAATGATGGTAAAATGCTGCAAGAAGTTTCCGTAATGGGTATGGTTAATCAATTATTTGATGGTAATACAGGTGAAAAGTTAGCGCCTGTTGCGGTACCAATGGTAATAGCTAAACAATTATTTGATGGTAATACTGGGTATATCTCGGCACAAGGTCAAAAGAGATTTATGACCGAAGCAGAATTGTCAGATATGAGCAATGGGATATTTCCTGAATTAAAATTATTAAACTCACCTGATTTACAATTGATAAGTGTCGAAAAAATAAATGATTCAGATGCTTATAAAATTCAAAAGGGTAAAAAAGCATTTTTTTATGATGTAAATTCAGGTTTGAAAGTTGCTGAAGAAACTACCTATGAAGC
>CALYRA010000354.1 GCA_945292135.1 uncultured Dysgonomonas sp. | reverse complement strand
TAAAACACGAATAAGTATTCACTCTTTCATTACTTGGGTTAATTCAAACTAAATATAATCCGTATTATCTCAAAGTTGAATAAAAAAAACATTAAATAGATAAAACGAATTATTGGCAAATTAAATTTGGCGATAAATAAAAAGAATTACAAAATTATATCTGTTTTTTATTTTTAACGTTCTTCAGAATGACCACAACCAAATAAGAATCTAATTACCAATTAAATACCTAAATACATTTAGCTAAAAAAGAATATTTTTCGTTCAATAGTGATGCAAAATCAGAGTATATTTATGAATTATGCAATATATTTGCACCAAAAATTAATTATACAGATGAAAGTATTGGGAATGGGTAATGCCCTCGTAGATGTACTTGCCATCATAAATGATGACAAGAAACTTGATACATTGGGACTTCCTAAGGGAAGTATGCAATTAATTGATGAAAAGAAATTTATTGAATTATCAAAAGAAATTCACAAATTAGATACAAATATAGTTTCAGGCGGTTCAGCCGCTAATACGATTGTAGGCTTATCCTGTCTGGGAGTCGATACGGGATTTATAGGACGTGTCGGAAATGATTCTTTTGGAAAATACTATCGCGATGATCTTTTGAAATATGGCGTCGAACCTTTGTTATCAGTCGTAAAAGAAACATCCGGCGTCGCAACAACATTTATATCACAAGATGGAGAACGTACATTTGGCACCTATTTAGGAGCAGCAGCATTATTAGCTCCTGAAGACCTGACGGACGATCTTTTTGAAGGGTATGACTATTTTTATATAGAAGGATATCTTGTTCAAAACTACGACCTTATACAAAAAGCGATTATGTTAGCTAAAAAAGCCGGAGCCAAAGTAATACTTGACTTCGCAAGTTATAATGTTGTAGAAGAAAGCCGCGACTTTTTATTAAAGATCATTCCTAATCAGGTCGATATTATTTTTGCCAATGAAGAAGAAGCAAAAGCATTATATAATAATATGAAACCTGAAGAAGCCGTTTCGAAACTTGCCCAAATCACAGATATAGCTGTTGTAAAAGCCGGTTCAAACGGTTCGTGGATACAACAAGGTAAAGATAAAATATTAGTTAAAGCGAATGACATAAAACGTGTTGATACTACTGGAGCCGGTGATTTATATTCTGCCGGATTTATATACGGGCTTATAAATAATTTACCTCTTAATACTTGTGGTCATATTGGTTCTTTATTAGCTGAAAGCGTAATTCAGGTTATTGGTCCTAAGATTGAAAAAGATAAATGGATAATTATTAAAGAAGAAATCGCAAAGATTTTAAATAAATCACTTTAAGGCTTTTACTTGATAGACTGAAAAAGCCAGTCTATCAAGTAAAGTCTTTCTTGTTATTACTGCAAGTTTAATGATTTATTATATATAAAATTTTCGGAAGAGTTATATGGGCTTGAATTAGTTTCTATTGAAAGAGATATGACTGAATTTTGAGGATTGTTGTTTGATTTATACCTTATTCTGTATTTGTAAAATTTCATATTTCTGAAACCATAATAATTCTTTCAAAACCCTTCACATAATTTATTTTAACCCACATATCAAGGTTAGCATCTTTTGAAAAAATTTTACAATTGCAGGCGAAGTTACTGGAATGAAATTTGTTTATTACTTTATACTCTGAATGCAAACATTATATCATAACATATATGCCGATGGAGATATAAATAGTAATAGCAGTAATTATTAATAAATGAAGGATAAAATAATAAGTTGTCATATAATAGAAAATCAATTATCAGAACCAATTGCTGATATAAGAATAACAAATTGAAAGACAAATTATCAACATAATTTTCGCGAAATTTTAATTTCTTATAACTAATAAGATCGAAATCTTACATGATATTTTATCAACAATTCAAGACTGATGATTATTAGCCCAATACTCTTTTAAATATTATTATATTTGTAAAAAACTATAAATTGCGTAAAATGAAAATAACATTTTTTTATTCCTCGTTATTATCTTTATTATGTTTACTATCATTCTCATGTAAAGGTCATAGAAGCGGAGATGCGTCTAATGATATTACTTTCGACACGATAAATGTTGTTAAAATTTATCACCTTGACAATGATTCTACAAATCCATCATGTTCACTTAAAATAAATTATATTTATCACAGCGACTATTCTGACGAAGCGGTTTTGACAAAAATACAAAGTGAACTGAATTTATTATTGTTCGAAGATGAGACCCTTGACAAAGCTACTCCCAAAGAAGCTGTAGATGAATATATCAAAACTTACATTGAGAATTATAAAACAGAGACTAAAACACGATTCTCTGATTGGCAACAATCAGGATTAAAAGATGATTATTTCTCATTTTACAAAAAAATCGACACGGAAATTTTATTCGACAAAGGAGATATTCTATCTTATCAGGTGTCCACTATTGATGACAAAGGGGGAACGCAATCTTCAAGCTTATTCTTCAATATTGTTTTTGACGTAAACACCGGAGAAGCGCTTACAGAAGATGATATATTCGCAATAAGTTATCAAGAAAAATTAAATACAATATTAAAAGCCTATATTGTGAAGCAAAAAAATGCAAAATCATTAGAAGAACTTGCCGATTTGGGATACATCGGGATCGAAGATCTATCTTCAAATAATAATTTCTCCGTAAATGATAAGGGAATATCTTACATCTTCAATTCAGGAGAATACTCTGCCCCTTCGATCGGAGCTATAAAAGTAGACTTACCCTATGACGAAATTAAATTTTTACTAAAGCCAAACTCTCCTATATCGCATCTATATAACTAATAATA
>CALYRA010000353.1 GCA_945292135.1 uncultured Dysgonomonas sp. | reverse complement strand
GGATGGAATACCATATCTAAGTAAAATAAAAGCTATTGCAAAAGCTGAAATCAATGCGGATTTAGATAATATGAAATTCAGTTTTATAAACAGTAATTTAAGTTTAAACGAATTAAAAGCATCAATAGACGGTTCATTCGCAATGGTCGGAAAAGATAATGAAGGTATGGAATTTGACTTGAAACTGAATGCGCCAGATACCCAATTTAAAGATATCTTATCGTTAGTTCCGGCTATGTATACAGATGACTTTAAAAATGTAAAAACATCTGGAAAAGCTTCAATGGATGCTTCAATTAAAGGGTTAATGCAGGATGAAACATATCCAGCGTTTGATATAAAAATAGCAGTTAACGACGCAATGTTCCAATATCCATCTTTGCCAAAATCAGTAAATGACATTAATTTAAATATCAGTATCATAAATAGTCAGGAAGGATCTTTAGATAATATGGTTGTAAACATTGATAAATTTAGTTTCAATTTAGGAGGTAATCCATTCAGTGGAGCATTAAATATCACGACTCCGATAAGTGATCCTAATTTGAAATTTAATGCTAAAGGTATACTTGACTTGGGTATGATAAAAGAAGTATATCCATTAGAAAAAGGCACTGAATTAAACGGTCGTGTTAATGCAGATATAGTTATTGCAACAGCTATGTCTTACATTGATAAAGAACAATATGATAAAGTATCAGCAACCGGACATCTTAAACTAAATAATATGGTTTACAAGTCAACAGAAATGCCAGATGTGAATATTAATGACGTAGCTTTAGAATTTACCCCTCGTTATGTCAACTTATCTTCGATGGATATTAAGATTGGGAAAAATGATATTGCAGCAACAGGACGTCTTGAGAATTTTATTGCTTACGCATTAAAAGATCAGACATTGAGTGGACAACTTAATATCAAATCAAATTACCTTAACTTAAATGATTTTATGAGTAATGATTAACCGACTGCAACCGCTGATACATTTTCGACATCCGGTGAGTATATAATTATTACTAAAAATATAAATTTTGCATTTAATACAGATTTGAAACAAGTCATTTATGAAAAGATCAATATAACAAACATGAATGGCGCAATGACTGTTAATAACGGCGTTCTTACAATGAAAAATGTAAGTGCCAATGCATTAGGAGGTTCTTGCAAAATAACCGGATACTATGATACTTCTGATCCAAAAACGCCAAAAGTAAATTTAGCATTTAACTTATCCAATGTATCATTTGCAGAAACATTTAAATCTGTTGAATCGGTTCAAAAATTTGCACCTATTTTTGAGAATATGCAAGGTACATATTCTATGAATTTGAATTTTAATACGATAATGGGTTCAAATATAGATGAAACATTGAAGAAGCTTTCAGCTACAGGAGGGCTATTGACAAGTAACGTAAAAATACAAGACGTTGAAGTTCTAAATAAATTAGCAGCAGCATTAAAAAATGAAAGTCTAAAAACTATTAGTCCCAAAGACTTAAATATTCCGTTTACTGTTGAAAATGGAAATATAACAACAAAACCATTTACAGTTAATATTGGAAATGGTGGAGCTTTGAAATTAGAAGGTTCAACAAGTTTGACCCAAACTATTAATTATAAAGGAACTGTTTCATTGCCAAAGACAATGACCAATGATTACATAAATAATGTTGGAATCACTATCGGCGGAACATTTTCTGACCCTAAAATCGGTTTGGATATGAAGAGTTTAGGAACTAATGTTGTAAATGCCGCAGCTGAAAAATTGCTTGGAGGTTCGGTTTCCTCTAAATTAAATGAAGAAAAAACCAAACAAGCTCAAAAGCTGAGAGAAGAGGCTCAAAAAGCATCAGATAAATTGGTAGAAGCTGCGCAAAAGCAATCAGATGATTTAGTGAAAAATGCCGGTTCAAATAAACTGGCTAAAGCAGCTGCTCAAGTAGCAGGTAAGAAGTTAGTTGACGAGGCTAAGAAACAAGGACAAAAGCTAATAGATCAAGCAGATCAAAATGCTCAAAAGCTTGAGACAGAAGCCGGTGAAGCTGAAAAAACTGAATAATAAATTTAATTGAAGTAGATGACAGGGCAAATCGTAGGATTTGCCCTGCGTTATTTTTAAGGAACAGGATCATAACCATGTCCTCCCCATGGATGGCACCGCATAAATCGTTTTAAAGCAAGCCAAAAACCTTTTACTGGACCATGTTTTTTAATAGCTTCGATAGCATATTCAGAACAGGTTGGCGTATAGCGACATGCGGGAGGTAATAAGGGAGATATACTATATTTGTAAAAATATATAGGGAGAAGTAATAGATATGAAAACATCTTTTTCATACATTTTCAATTTTTGTTTTCAATATATTTCCCGCTTTTAGTATTGCCTTTTCAAATATTTCATAAGAATTAATTTGGTTGTCAAGATAAATGAATGCTATATTTATATAAATATCGTGTTCAGAACATATTTGCGTAAATATATTTTTATTAGTTCTGTATGCCTCTTTTATAAGACGTTTTATTCGATTTCGCTTTACCGCTCTTTTAAATTTTTTCTTTGATATGCTTGTTAATACGGCAATACCGTTTTTTTTATCAGCGGATGCGTTTTCCGAGATAAAGACAACTCTTAAAGGATAAGCTATGAATGAATTTCCGGATGTGAATAATTTATTTATCTGTTTTTCACTACATAACTTTTCATTTTTGGAAAATTCATATTTTTTTTTATTAGAACTATTTTTCATTGTTTTGTTTGAAAAGACCAGCATAAGATTTGTAAAGGTAAAAAGTATTTATTAAAAAATGGTTTTATTTATAATAAGAGAGT
>CALYRA010000352.1 GCA_945292135.1 uncultured Dysgonomonas sp. | reverse complement strand
TGGACGAATGCCGCGCCATGAGCATAAATGTGTTAGGACCTGATGTAAATGAATATATTATGAAATTATCCGTGACTAAAGAAGTAGAAATTCTTTTTGGATTGTCATACATCAAGGGAGTAGGAGGGGGCGCAGTTAATAATATCATTGAAGAACGTGTTAAAAACGGAGCATTTAAAAATATATTTGATTTTGTAGAACGCGTCAATCTAACTTCCTGTAACAAAAAAAACATAGAATCTTTGGCTTTAGCAGGAGCATTTGATAATTTCTCAGAGATTGAACGCGAGCAATTTTTTGGTTTGAACGCTAAGGGAGAAGCATTCGTTGATTTATTAATACGTTATGGTAATAAATATCAAACAGATAAAAATCAAGCTCAAAACTCATTATTTGGCGGCGATGAATCGGTTGAAATAGCACGCCCCGAAATACCAAAAACAGAAAAATGGTCAGATTTGGAACGTTTGGGAAAAGAACGGGATTTGATAGGTATATATTTATCCGCTCATCCTCTTGATGAATATTCGCTGGTTTTGAATCATGTATGTAATGTGAATATGGCGGAAATAGAAGATAAAGATGCTTTGAAGAATAAAGAAGTATTTCTAGGAGGATTAGTTAGTGATATTCGCGAAGGTTTTACCAAACAAGGGAAACCATATATGATAATTAAGATTGAAGACTTCTCAGGTAGTGGTGAAATCCCTCTTTTTGGAGATGATTATATCAATTTTGGCAAATACGGTCGTAAAGGTCTTTATGTATTTATAAAGGGACGTGTGCAAGGAAGAAGATATAATGAAAATCAGCTTGAATTAAAAATCAATTCAATTCAATTATTACCGGATGTAAAAGATCAGTTGATTGAAAAGATAACCATAACTTTACCTTTACATGAAATGAATAAACAAATGGTAGAAGAATTATCCATCTTGACAAAGAACAATCCGGGTAATTCGTTACTTTATTTTGAGATTGTAGATGGCGAACGCAATCTGAGAGTTGACCTGTTTTCTCGTAATTTTAAAGTTCAGGTCAAAAAAGAATTGATTGATTATTTGACCGAAAATGAAAGCTTGTTATTCAAAATAAACTAGTTTTTTTTATAATAACAGCCCTTTTTGTATTTTTGTAATAGAATTGATAAAAAATAATTAAATATTAGAATTATGGCACTAGCAGTAACGGACGCAACTTTTGAAGAAGTATTGAAATCGGGACAACCGGTTGTTTTGGATTTTTGGGCAGAATGGTGTGGACCATGCCGTATGGTAGGTCCAATTGTAGAAGAATTAGCTACAGAGTATGAAGGAAAAGTAATTATTGGAAAAGTAGATGTTGATAACAATGATGAAGTAACTTCAAAATATGGTATTCGAAATATACCTACTATTTTGTTTTTTAAAGATGGAGAAATTGTAGATAAACAAGTCGGAGCAGCTCAAAAATCTGTCCTTATCGAAAAAATTGATAACTTATTGAAGTAAGTAATAAAGCTTATATAAATTCATATTTTCTTATATGAATTTATAAAGAAGAGGTAATAATTTTTGTTACCTCTTTTTTTATAATTATAATAAGTTTTTTCAAGATAAATTTTAAAATAAAATTTATCAGGGCAGAATATAAAATATCGGAAGTTTGGATGAAAGGAATAGGAGCAGATATTGTTATATTAATGTATTTAAATATTATCTCGGGTACTAAAAATTTAAAGCCTGTATTACTCTAAATAATAAAGAGTATACAGGCTATAATTTGGTATTAATGCCACGTCTTTGAATTTCTTATTTTATTCATCGAAATAGCATTACTTACTTCATAAGAATGAATTAAATCATATCGGTGCTACGTTTAATAAATTTGCTAAGTGCTTCACCCTTGAGCATACCATTAGATAATAAAGCGAGATCTATTAATTGTCGTATGATCGCATTATCTGAAGCATATTTATTGACATCATCTTTTTCTTTACCCTCTACGTCTTTTAATATTTTTTTGATAAGAGGGTGATCAATGTTTAATATTAAATTGTAATTATTTGGCATCTCACCATAGAAAGACATTCCGGATTGCATATGAGCCATATCTTTCATTCGACGCATAAACTCATTCTGAGTTATTTGTACGGGTTGTGCTTTTTCTCCCAAAGCAGAATAATCTATCGTAAATTCTGTTTTATCTATTTTGGGCAATTGTGTTGAAAAAGCTTCATTTAATCCTTCTTTTTCCTTATCAGATAATTCAACGTTTGGTTTGTCAGATTTTTGAATCAAATTATCAATAGTATCACTATCAACGCGTACAAAACGGCTCTTTTCTATTTTGCGTTCAAGTAATCCAGCCATATGAATATCTAACTGACCATCAAAGAGTATAACATCATATCCCTTTTCTTTAGCCGTATTTATATAAGTATATTCAGCGTCCTTGTCGTTAGCGTATAAATAGACCAGATTTCCATCCTTATCCGTTTGTTCAGCCTCAATAAGAGTTTTATATTCATCAAGCGTAAACGTTTTATTATCCGTATTCTTCAAAAGGAAGAATTTGGCAGCTCTATCATAGAATTTCTCGTCAGTGAGCATACCATAATCTATAAATAATTTTAAGCTATCCCATTTCTCTTCAAATTGTTTGCGGTCATTTTTGAAAATTTCTTCAAGTTTATCCGCAACCTTTTTGGTAATATAATTTGATATCTTTTTTACATTATGATCACTTTGTAGATATGAACGAGATACGTTTAATGGAATATCCGGAGAATCAATCACTCCATGCATAAGCGTCAAGAATTCTGGAACTATTCCTTCTACCGAATCGGTTACG
>CALYRA010000351.1 GCA_945292135.1 uncultured Dysgonomonas sp. | reverse complement strand
GTGGAGAATAACGGATTCGAACCGTTGACCCCCTGCGTGCAAGGCAGGTGCTCTAGCCAGCTGAGCTAATCCCCCTCATTAATGTCCTTTATATTGCCCTCTTATATAAGTGAACAAAATTCGACTACAAATTTATATATATTTTGTAAGGTTGCAATAAAATCCACGTTTTTTTATGAAAACTTTCAGGTTTTGAACCTTAATATCTTAATGAAGATAAATATTTATTTCTAATATTTTATGCGTGTGTTAATATCTGTAAATTTTCGTGGACTTGGATAAATCGAATAAATAATTCAAACCTGATTTCGATCGTTCAAATGTACGATGATATACAAATCTTTTAGATATAAGACACAAAGCGGACTATAGCGATTCATCCATTCAAACACTTTGAAATCAACATGATAGGGAACATGAAAATATCAATAAATTATTAATCCCTTATTATATCTGTTAATCCTTTATATGTCATATTAAACGGGTAGACCGTACGATTTAAAGATAGCTTCTGCTTTTTGTTTTTGCTCCAATGTCGGTGGCTGTATATCTTTCAATTTATATTCTTCTCCTAATAACTCCCATTTGTGGCTTCCCATTTGATGAAAGGCTAAAATATCCACTCGATCAACATTTTTGAATTGCGATACGTATTTTGCCCATTCATGTAGATCATTTTCATCATCTGAATAGCCGGGTACAAGCACATAACGCAACCATACATGCTTATTTATAGAAGCAAGGTATTCCATAAATTTTAAAGTAGGTTCTAAATTAGCGCTTGTCAATTCTTTGTATCTTTCCCGATTTATTTGTTTTATATCCAACAATACTAAATCTGTATATTCAAGAACTTCCTTTACCTTGTCATTCAACAGGGTACCTGAAGTATCAACGGCTGTATGCACATTATTGGATTTACAAATTTTGAAAAGGGCTGATACAAATTCAGCTTGGAGCATTGGTTCTCCCCCTGAAACGGTAATACCGCCACGAACAAAATTTTTTACTTTATGAAATTCCTGATAAACTTCTTCGGGCGTTTGAATATATTTCGCATCTTCTTTCTTCCATGTATCAGGATTATGGCAATAAAGACATCGCAACGGACAACCTTGCAAAAACAAGACGAAACGAATGCCGGGTCCATCTTTTGTACCAAATGTTTCGAAAGAATGAATATATCCTTGCATCTTCAAAATTATTAAAAAAACGGAATGAAATTACAAATCAATTTCACTCCGTTCAAATTTTTTATTTATTTTTTAGATTGCTGTCGTAATCGTACGATTGATAACATCTAATTGTTGTTCTTTGGTCAATTTGACAAAATTTACCGCATAACCTGACACTCTGATTGTCAATTGCGGATATTGTTCGGGATGTTCCATAGCATCCAACAATAGCTTGCGGTCAAAAACATTTACATTCAAATGATGTCCTGTTTGTAGAAAATAGCCATCCATCAATCCCGCAAGATTTTGAGCTTCTTCATCTTTGTTTTTACCTAATGTATTAGGCGTAATCGCAAAGGTGTAAGAAATACCGTCATTGGCATGTTCGAAAGGAAGTTTGGCTACTGATGACAGTGACGCTACCGCGCCTTTTGTATCACGTCCGTGCATCGGATTTGCTCCGGGAGCGAAAGGAGCTCCATCGCGTCGACCATCAGGGGTATTACCTGTTTTCTTTCCGTAAACTACGTTTGACGTAATAGTCAATACGGATTGTGTAGGAATAGCGTCCTTGTACATTTTGCGCTTACGGATTTTGTTCATGAATTTTTCTACAATTTCCACGGCAAATTCATCTGTACGGTCATCATTGTTACCAAATGGTATATAATCTTTTTCCAAAATATAATCGACCGCGTCTCCGTCCGCGTCTCTGACAATACGTACCTTGCCGTATTTAATAGCTGCGAATGAGTCTGCAATAATAGAAAGTCCGGATACGCCGAATGCTTGCGTGCGAACTATGTCTACATCGTGCAAAGCCATTTCCAATGCTTCGTATGAATATTTATCGTGCATATAATGGATGATATTCAATGCTTTGACATAGGTTTCTGCAACCCAATCCAATGTACGGTCAAATTTTGCCCAGACTTCATCAAATTCCAAATAATCGCCTGAAACTTTTTCTACCCAATATTCTGGTAACACCTGAACTTTTGTTTTTTCATCTTTACCTCCATTAATTGTATAGAGCAATGCTTTGGGCAAATTGGCTCTCGCTCCGAAAAATTGCATTTGATGTCCGATACGCATTGGAGATACGCAACATGCTATACCATAGTCGTCTCCTAATTGCGGACGCATCAAATCGTCATTTTCGTATTGAAGCGACGACGTGTCTATTGAAACTTTAGCGCAATATTTCTTCCAGCTTTCCGGCAAACGATCGCTCCAAAGGATGGTCAAATTTGGTTCCGGCGCCGGGCCTAAATTATATAGGGTATGCAACATACGGTAACTGTTTTTGGTTACCATAGAACGTCCTTGATTAGTCATCCCTCCTATCGATTCTGTTACCCAAACCGGGTCGCCCGAAAATAGTTCGTTATATTCATTGGTACGAAGGAAACGTACGATACGTAACTTCATAACAAAATGGTCGATAAATTCTTGCGCTTCTTTTTCGGTAATAAGTCCTGCTTTCAAATCTCGTTCGATATAGATATCGAAGAAAGTGGTTACGCGTCCGAGACTCATTGCCGCGCCATTCTGGTCTTTGATTGCTCCCAAATATCCGAAGTATGTCCATTGGATTGCTTCTTGTGCGTTTGTTGCCGGGTTTGATATATCAAATCCATAACTTGCCGCCATACGTTTCAAAGCTTTCAAGGCTAGAAT
>CALYRA010000350.1 GCA_945292135.1 uncultured Dysgonomonas sp. | reverse complement strand
GGAGAACGCAGCTCTTCTTGGGCAGAACCTAAGCCATATGGTATGGTATTGATATCTAAAGGATCATTAGAAATGGGACCTTCCGAAAATGACTCTTTATGGAATATTACTGCTAACCCGAAGGGAATATCAGTGGATAACTTTTGGATGGACGAAACAGAAGTAACAAATTCTAAATATCGTCAATTTGTATATTGGGTGCGTGACTCGATTATTAGAGAAAGATTAGCCAGTCCTGAATATGGAAATGATGAAACATTCAAAATTAAAGAGAATGAATACGGTGATCCGATTAAACCTTATTTGAACTGGAAGAAACCTATACCAACCCGTAATTTATTAGATGAAGAATTAGCTGCAATAAACAGCGTCTATATTACACACCCTTATACAGGAGAAAAACAGTTAGACGCTAAAAAAATGAATTTCATTTATGAGTGGTTTGACCAAACAGAAGCTGCAAAACGTAGATATCGTCTTAATCCCGGTGATCGTAACTTAAATACCGATATTGAGGTAAACCCGAATGAAATAATTATGATATCGAAAGATACGGCATATTTAGATGAAAATGGAAATCCTGTAAATCAAACAATTGTTCGTCCTTTGAGTTCTTTGTATGATTTTGTTCATACTAAAATTGTAAATATATATCCTGATACTACGGTTTGGGTCAATGATTTTAATAATGCGTACAATGAGCCTTATATGCGTATGTATTTTTCTCATCCCGGATATAATGAATATCCTGTCGTTGGAGTAACATGGGAACAAGCTACCGCATTCTGCCATTGGCGTACATTATATTATAACATGGGACGTAAAAAAGGAGATCGTCCTATCGAACCTTTCCGTTTGCCGACAGAGGCGGAATATGAATTTGCAGCTCGTAATGGGCGTACTGAGAATAAATATCCTTGGGATGTGGAAGGTACTCAAACCAGTAAAGGATGCTTTATGGCAAATTTTAAACCGGGAGAAGGTAATTATACGAAGGATGGTAATTTGATACCTGCAAAAGTAGGTTCATATACGCCGAATGATTTTGGAGTATATGATTTAGCGGGGAATGTCGCTGAGTGGACATCAACAGCCTACACAGAATCCGGTACAGCACAGATGAATGATATAAACCCTCAATACAAATATGATGCCGCTAAGGAAGATCCGTATGCAATCAAGAAAAAAGTAGTAAAAGGAGGGTCTTGGAAAGATATAGGCATGTATATACGCGCAGATATGAGGGAAGGGGAATATCAAAACCAACCACGTTCGTATATAGGTTTCAGATGCGTACGTACACAAATCGGGTTTGCTAAATCTAAGAAATAAATAAAATGAAGAATATATATAAAGTCTTAGCAATATTGATAACATGTTTCGCTTTTAGTCCTTTAGCTAACGCGCAAAATCAAGAAGGCTCATTGCGTGATCGTTTGGCAAAAAAGCAAAATCAATCGCAAGATCAACAAGGAATAAAGGTTCCTCGAGTATCTGTTAGAGCGGAAATGAAAAATTCTCAGCAGACAAAAGATTTATCAAATGTGACATGGATCAGAGATGTATATAGGTTCATAGACATTGAAAAAGGTATCAATGGAGCCTTGAAATATCCTGTTCAACCTATTGAAAACAGGATGAATCTTTACACAATGATATTTAAGCTGATGGCTTCCGGAAATCTCGTCGCGTATGACTATTTAGATGGGAGAGAAGTATTTACAGAAGAGTATAAAGTCAACTTTAAAGATGTTCTTGAACGTTTGAATATTCCGGTTTTACAAGAGGGGCAGTCATTCTCGTATAATGATTTTGATATTCCAAGTAATGATGTAGTTGGTTATTACGTTAAAGAGGCTTGGTATTTTGATAATAAGACATCCGAAACAGATGTGAAGATTGTTGCAATATGTCCTGTTTTAGCTCTTGTTGATGATTATGGTATCGGAGCGAATCGTCAACCTCAATTTTGGATTCCATACGAAAATCTTTCTCCATATGCTGCTCGTATGCCTATTATGGTTTCTGATAAAAACAATGTGATGAATAAAACTGTTGATGACTTTTTTAGGCTACGTTTGTTTAATGGTGAGATATACAAAGTAGGCAATATGTCCAATAAAGTATTGGCGGAACAATATCAAAATCCCGAAGAATTAAAAGCCGCTCAGGAAAAAATTGAAGAAGAGTTGAAACAATTTGAGAAAAAACTATGGGTAACCAATGATTCTTCATATGTAAAATCAGACATCGAAAAAGGTATAAAAACAAAGAAGATTAAAAAGAAAAGAGATATGCCTCAGGGCAAATCCGGAAGCGATGTTAAATATTCAGCAAGAGATAGGAGATAAAAATAGCACTAAATTTACACTAATAGCTTAGTCTAAATTTGGTGTTTGATTTTAAATATATAACACTACTTATACAAAACTTAATATTACTATGCCAAGAATTTTAATAGTTCGGTTTAGAAGAGTCGGAGATGCCGTCTTAACAACTTCTATTTGCTCTACTCTGAAAAAATCAATACCTAATGCGGAGATACATTATGTATTAAACGAAAATATAGCGCCGCTATTCGAACATCATCCGGATATTGACAAAGTGATTTCTTTTTCAGATAAAGAATTAAAATCCTTATTTCGTTATTTGAAAAAGATACGGCAAATAATGAAAGATGGAAAATATGATATCATTATTGATGCCCGTTCTACTATTAATACTATGCTTTTCCCTTTGATGTCTTTAAGGTCTAAATATCGGATAGGCTTAAAGAAAAGTTATACTCACTTTATTTACAATTATCGGGTAAACAATCAGAATGATCCTAATCGTACGAATGTCGTACAACAATTGCTGATGTTG
>CALYRA010000349.1 GCA_945292135.1 uncultured Dysgonomonas sp. | reverse complement strand
ATATGCAATGAGCTTCGTCAATAGCATAAAAGGAAATTTTAATCTGACGAAGAAAATCTATATTTTCTTCTTTTGTTAATGATTCAGGCGCGACATACAATAATTTTGTTTTACCTGCGAGAATATCGCTTTTTACTTTTTCAATTGCGCTTTTATTTAATGATGAATTCATAAAATGGGCAATGCCATCGGTATCGCTGAAGTTGCGCATAGCATCGACCTGATTTTTCATTAAAGCGATTAATGGGGAAATGACGACTGCCGTACCTTCCATCTTAAGCGCCGGTAATTGGTAACAAAGAGATTTTCCTCCACCTGTTGGCATCAACACGAAAGTATCCTTCCCATCCAGAAGATTCTGGATTATAGCCTGCTGATTACCTTTGAATTTACTGAACCCAAAGTAATTCTTGAGGTCATGGATCAATATGTCGTTTTGGTCTGGCATATGAGGATGATGTTTATTATTCCTTATCTGCTAATTTTTTATAATAATAATGAATATGATAACAGGAAGACAAATATTGTCCTTTCTATACACGAAGATATATCGTAAATTTAAAACACCAAATCTTAAAGCAATTTTTTTTTGTTAAGATTTTTGTCAGGATGCTTTTAGTCGATCTAAATTAGACTTGCTCAATTGATCTATTGCATATTTCTTTGTCACATGCAGTTTTTTATCGTCAGACGATGGTATTGTAAACATTGCGTCCATCATAATGGTTTCGACGATTGATCTTAATCCTCTTGCTCCAAGTTTATATTCGATTGCTTTATCTACTATATACTCAAAAACATCTTCATCGAAAGTCAATTCTACGTCATCCATTTTAAATAGTTTGACATATTGTTTGATAATCGAGTTTTTCGGTTCTGTCAGTATTCTTTGCAATGCGCTTCTGTCCAAAGCGTCTAAGTATGTAAGGATAGGCAAACGACCGATAATTTCAGGGATTAGACCATATGATTTCAGGTCTTGTGGGGTAACATATTGTAGCATATTATCCCTGTCTATTTCAGCGTTTTGAGAAGATGTCGCATAACCGACGACTCTCGTATTTAAGCGTTGCGCAATTTTTCTTTCAATACCGTCAAAGGCTCCTCCACAGATAAACAATATATTTTTTGTATCTACGGCTATCATCTTTTGATCGGGATGTTTACGTCCTCCTTGCGGCGGAACATTTACTATCGAGCCTTCCAACAATTTTAATAAACCTTGCTGAACTCCTTCCCCACTTACATCCCGGGTAATTGAGGGATTATCATTTTTCCTCGCAATCTTATCAATCTCATCAATAAAGACAATGCCTCTTTGTGCTGCTTCGACATTATAGTCTGCTGCTTGTAACAAGCGTGTGAGAATACTTTCGATATCCTCACCTACATACCCTGCTTCTGTCAATACTGTCGCGTCTACAATGGCAAAGGGAACATGTAATCGTTTAGCGATTGTCCGAGCCAACAAGGTTTTTCCCGTACCTGTCGGTCCAACCATGATGATATTTGATTTTTCAATCTCTACGTCATCTTCTACATGCTGTATCAATCGCTTATAATGATTATATACTGCTACTGATAGCGCTCGCTTAGCATTATCTTGTCCTATTATATATTCATCCAAATACGACTTTATTTCTTTTGGTGTCGGAAGTTTATCTTTTTCAAGATCGGATTTCGCATTAGATGCTTTTTTTGTTTCAAGGTTATCTTTAACTATTTGGTAAGCTTGTTCAACACAGCTGTCACATATTTGTCCTGATAATCCTGATATCAAAAAATTGACATCGTTGTCACTTCTTCCACAAAAGGAACAATAGTTACTGTTCTCTTTTTTTGCCATTTATCTTAGTTATTTTTTTTCTTTTACTAATATTTTATCTACCATTCCATAATCCAGTGCTTCTTCTGAATTCATCCAATAGTCACGATCTGAATCTTTTTCGACTTGTTCGATTGGTTTGCCGGAATGCTCGGAAATAATAGTATATAATTCTTTTTTTACTTTACCGATTTCACGCGCTGTGATTTCAATATCTGATGCTTGACCTTGTGCGCCTCCCAATGGTTGATGAATCATTACTCTTGAATGTTTCAATGCGAAGCGTTTTCCTTTTTCGCCGGCAACGAGCAATACTGCTGCCATCGAAGCGGCTATACCGGTACAAATTGTGGATACATCGCAGCCTATATATTGCATTGTATCATATATTCCATATCCTGCATATACGGAACCGCCGGGAGAGTTAATATATATTGATATATCTTTTCCCGGATCGGAAGTGTCAAGATAGAGTAATTGAGCTTGGATAACATTTGCTGTGTAATCATCAACCTGTGTTCCCAAGAAAATAATTCTGTCCATCATCAAACGTGAGAAAACATCCATTTGCGCTACGTTAAGCTGACGTTCTTCAATAATGGTAGGTGATATATAACTGCTTGTGATATCCATATATTTTTCAAGTCCAAGACTATTTAACCCTAAATGCTTGGTAGCATATTTCTTAAAATCATTATTCATAGTTATATTCTTTTAGTTATTTGTATCACATTTATAATTACTTCTATTAAACAATTATTATGCCATACTTAATCAATATGATTTTTTATATCTTAACAAAGTTAGGAATAAAATAATTATTGTAAAAGAGAACGGACAGTTAAAGGAAATATCCTACCTGCCCGTTTTTCTTATTTATTTTAAGCTTTTATTTTAAGCTTCTTCTTTAGCTTCGGTTTTGTCTTCTTCTTTTTCAAAGAATTTGCGGAATTCATCAAGAGAGATAGATTCTTCTTGCAATTCTAATGTTTGCTTCAAGAAGTCTATAATCTTAATTTCCATAGCACGATAAACCAAATTACG
>CALYRA010000348.1 GCA_945292135.1 uncultured Dysgonomonas sp. | reverse complement strand
ATATTGGATCGTTAGGTATAAATTCAGGTTTATTGTATTGTTCAACCTTTCTATCCAAAAATTCTTTTAAATCGAATACTACTTTTTTGTTCAATTTTATCATTATATTAACAGGCTTCTTAAATTCGATGATATTAAATTAAAGAAATTGGTTTTCTTTTTTAGGGGGGCTACTTTTTCATAAACACAGGATTATCTAAATCTATTGATATATTGCCAAATTTCAATATTTCATACCCATCCAATTGCTTCTTCTTTAATTATAGTTTAATTATTGATATGTTGATATTTACAAGTTTATAAAAAAGTAAAAGCTACCCATAAACTGGATAGCTTAAATCTTTATATTTTTATGTATTTTCTCGTTTATAGAGCGTTTACATGTTTTGCTAATTTAGACTTCAGATTGCCGGCTTTATTCTTGTGGATAACATTCTTCTTAGCAAGCTTGTCTAACATTGAACATACAGAAGGATATAGTTTTTGAGCTTCAGCTTTGTCTGTTGTCGCACGCAACTTTCTTACAGCGTTACGGGCAGTTTTAGCTACATATCTGTTTCTCAAGCGTCTTACTTCTGCTTGTCTAACTCTCTTTAGTGCTGATTTATGATTTGCCATGTTGACTAATCTCTTTAATATTTTTAATTTATTTTTTGTAGCCCATAGGGGAGTCGAACCCCTCTTTCAAGAATGAAAATCTTGCGTCCTAACCGATAGACGAATGGGCCATCTTCGAATCATTTCCACTTCTTAACGTGGCTTCTGTTCCCGATTGCGGATGCAAAGGTATATTATTTTTATTTATCTGCAAATATTTCTACAACTTTTTTTAAAATATTTTTTTCGGGATAGATTTCTCATGTATTTGGGATAATTGAAAATCGGACATTTTGAGTTGTTTACATATATAATTCTATTAATTTTGCATTCCAAAATAACACTTTATATTATGAAAAAAATTATTTCATCTTTATACATACTTTTGTCTGTAAGCTTATATTCCCAACAAAATACGTACGAACCTCCTATCAATATACCATTAGAATTAAGCGCTAATTTCGGTGAATTACGCCCTAACCACTTTCATACAGGAATTGATATAAAAACCCAAAAGGTTATTAACAAGCCCGTATTCAGCATCGAGGATGGATATATATCGCGCATATCAATTTCGCCAAGTGGATATGGACTAGCCCTATATATCAACCATCCCTCAACCGGACAAACAAGTTTATATGGGCACTTAAATAAATTTACGCCCGAATTAAACAAATACGTTAAAGATAAACAATATGAAAAAGAAACCTATAAAATTGAAATATATCCGGAAATAAATGAATTCCCCGTAAAAAAAGGCGACCTTGTAGCATATAGCGGTAATACCGGATCATCTGGCGGACCTCATGTACATTTCGAAATACGCGACACTAAAACCGACCATGCTTTAGACCCTTTGTCCTATTATGGCGATCGTATACCTGATAAAAAAGCCCCGGAGATCAGAGGTATTTCAATATATCCTATTGCCGGTAAAGGGTCTGTCAATAATAGTAATAATGTTTACCGCCAAGTATTAGCAATTCAAAAAGATGGTAAATATTGTCCCTTAGCTAAACCGATAACTGCATGGGGAACAATTGGATTTGGAATTAATGCTGTTGATAAAATGGACAATACTTACAACACTTATGGAGTCAAATCAGTCAGATTATACTGTGATGAAGAACTTATATCTTCGTTCAATATCAATGAAGTTGACTTCGATCAATCCAAAATAATAAATAGTATGACTGATTTTGATTACTGGCATAAAAATAAAAAATTCTACATGAAATCATTTATCGAGCCGGGTAACACGCTACCCATTTATGATTCTACGTCATCTAAAGGATATTTGGACATCAATGAAGCGAAAACTTATAAATTACGGTATGAGTTAATTGATAATAATGGGAACAAAACCTTGTATAATTTTTCAATAATAGGGAAAAAACAAGAAATACCTTTACAAGATGGTTGCGCACAAGCAATGATATGGAATCATAACAATTACTATATCACAGATGATTTTACATTGACTATTCCCGCCAATACATTATATGACAATATATGTTTCTTACTACAAAAAAGAAAAAGTAATAACTTCTCATCTCAAATATATTCTGTAAACAACCAAATTTATATTCCTCTAAATGGAACAGCCACCTTAAAAGTAAAAATGACAAAAGATTCATTGGAAAATAAAAAACAATACGGTATAGTTAGTATAGACAACAAAAAAATTCGCTGGATAGGAGGAGAGTATAGTGATGGATATATAACAGCGCAAATAAAAGAATTAGGAGCTGATTATGCCGTAAGTTACGATACTAAAGCGCCATCCATTACGCCCATACAACCTCAAAAGTGGAAACAAAAAAGCGAAATTATAATAAAAGTTACCGATAATCTTAGCGGAATAAAATCTTGTCGGGGAACATTAAATGGAGAATATGCTTTATTTGAAAACGATATAAAATCTGCCAATTATATTTATAAACTGGATTCCGAACGATTGGAAAAAGGCAAAAAATATCAATTGGAATTTACGGCGGAAGATGCTTGTGGTAATTCTTCATCGTATGAATATGAATTTACTTATTAATAAAGAAATTTTTGTTCAATAAGAATTTTAAAGAATGGTCTAAGCAATTTGAAAATTGCTTGAATTTAAGCAATAAAAAATGTTTAGCGCTATTATAATTCAATTAATAGTATAACTAATGAAGCATATATCAAGTTTCTAAATAAAACCTGCGATTATGTAAGATGTTCAAAACATTATCGAATAGACAAAACCATATTTAACATTATCTCGAAATTACAAGTTGAATT
>CALYRA010000347.1 GCA_945292135.1 uncultured Dysgonomonas sp. | reverse complement strand
AAACATATTACCTTTGCATCAAGAAAGACAAAATAAAATTTTATCTATATAGAAAAGATTTTTACGAGGAAGGCTTTATATTTATCATTTTAATTTTATGTAATTAATTATAAGATTTTCATGGATTAGTAGAAATAATTGCAAATTTGAACCAAACCATATTGAATTGCAAAAAATTCCAGACAATAAAGTACTGACTAACGACTGACGGATTTATTTTAACTCCTGATAGATTAGTTTCAACAAATATAATACTAAATGTATGAAAATCAACTATCAATAAAGAATGACCTATAACGAATATTTGATGCTTCTTTAAGACAATATAACAAAGTTGTTTTTTATCTTGTTTAAATTAAAACGTTTCAATACAAAATATTTTGGGGAGGAATAGTTATTTATATAGCAAGTGTTAAGAAAATATTGTAAAAAAGATATATAAAAAAAGCAAAGTTGGCATATAAAATATATGGCTGTAAAGAGATTGTTTATCCGGAAATAAATAGTATGACGTAATTAAATCGGAAATAACTGATATTAAACATAGTAACATTATTCTTTTTCTGCCCAAAATTTAACTTATGGTTCAGAAAGTAAAATTGCGTTTGAAGATGAAAAGACTTCCGCTTATCTTAAACTTGTCAAAGAAGCTCATAATTATAATTTAAAACCAGCAAATAAAAATATTCCATGTAATTTCTTATTTTAAGAGATAATTGACAAAATAATAAAACAATCATGAAAGTATGTGTTATCAAAACCGTGATAGTAGACTTCCTGAATTAACACTCTACTAATTTATTAGAAACTTTATTTTATTCTACACAATAGCTGCATTTTGAGACTTTTCCCTAAGGCTTCAAAATGCAGTTTTCTTTTAAATAAAGAATGTTGTTAGGGTTTATCACTTTTTTCATTAACGATTACATTCGCTATAACTCGAATTATTACTTTATAATAAATCATTGGAAACCAAAATTTCACATGCTTTTATTATAAAGTTGCATAAGAAATTATCAATCGAATACAAAATAGGAATAATAAATAATACTTAACTCTTATGGACAAACAAAATTATGCCTTACAAACTTTATCAATATTATTCATAGATTTCTTTTGTTACAATAGTAATAAAAAAAGAAAATAAAAGAAATTAGAAAGTCAGTTATTTTCTTTTGCCAAAGTGTTCTTTTATGAAAACTATGGCAAATGAATTAAAACTAAAATTTTATCTGATTATTAAAAAGATTGAAACCCTTTTCTAATTCATAGTGAATATTATTTACGCTTAGAGGTGATAAAGCTAAATATTCGATTCTACATTTATTTATTAATTGAATGTCAGGCATAATTTTAAGATTATCTTGAAACAATAAAACGCACAGTACTGTTTTCAATATATTAGCTTTAATACGTATCGTATTCGGCGAATAACGCGAAGGATGAATATGTACAAAATTATTCTTGTCTACGAATCTCAACGTCCATACAGATTTGTCACTAAGCATAATTTCCCGAAAACCTTTATTTTTACTTATCCATTTTTCATATTTTTCTTTTGCGTCTAATTTCCTAAAATATAAATATTCAGATATTTCAGATTTTATATTATGAACAGGAAGAGAACCTAAATAATAATCTAACTGTGAAGACCCGATTGATTTCAACAATCGATTATTTTCATTATTCCATTGCCCAAGATTTTCTTTCAACCATTCTATATTATATTGAAAGTGATGTTTAAACGCATGAAAAAGAATGTTGTCAATCATCTAATATTTATTTAATTCTAAAAAAGCTTTTGGTAAATAGTCCACAATATCATGACTATTCATTGCTTCCTGACCCAATTCCGAAGCTGCCATATCTCCGGCTAAACCATGCACATAAACACCAATAATCGCTGCCTTTGTTGAAGAATAGCCTCTGGCTATTAATCCGGTAATCAGACCGGTCAATATATCTCCACTCCCACCCTTTGCCATCCCGGCATTGCCTGTCGAATTGAAATAACAATTACCGTCTGGTAGGCAGATCATCGTATATGCTCCTTTGACAATAATTACAGACTGTAGTTCTGACGCAAGTTGACGAACTAATTCGATTTTATGTTGCTCACTTTGCCAGTCTCCGACCAATCGCCTTAATTCACCAATATGTGGTGTGAGTACTGAATTTTGAGGAATAGAGTTATATAAATCTTTATGTAATGCAATGATATTAAGCGCGTCAGCATCTATAACCACAGGATACTTCACTGTTTCAAGCAATAAACTTAACGCCGAAGCAGTTTCTTCGGTTTGTCCGATACCGCACCCCACTCCTATGACTGAATATTTATCCAAATTTGACGGTAACATTGTAAATGAATCCCCTTCATCAAAACTCAACATTGCGGATGAATAATTTGCCATTATCCCATATCTGGCATCATATGGTAAGTGCGTAGTAACAAGGCCACAGCCTGAGCGTAAAGCTCCCGCCGTAGCCAATGTCGCTGCTCCGCTCATCCTTTTTGAACCGCAAATCATCAAAGCATGTCCATGAGTATTTTTGTATGCGAATTTTGTTCTCTTTTCGAACAATGATTCAATGTGTTTTCTATCTGTATAATTATAATTTGAAAGAGCTTCATTGATATATCTTTCATTCAGACCAATAGGAACTATTATTATTTTGCCACTATATTCTCCGACATCGGGTAATAACATTCCTATTTTTGGAAATTCAATAGTTAATGTATAATCAGCTTTTATTATTGATTTATCATCCTTTTCGTTCCATTCGGTTTTCATGCCTGAAGGTAAATCAATCGAGATGACCTGATTTGGCAAATTGTTTAGCCATTCAATTACGCTTAAAATGGGTTCTTTAATAACTCCTTT
>CALYRA010000346.1 GCA_945292135.1 uncultured Dysgonomonas sp. | reverse complement strand
TTTGTACTATCTTTATTAGTAATTTTGATTGGCTATTCTTCATTCGCTTTGATACCTATCCGTTCAATAGCAAATACGCCTATGGATCAAAATTCTCCGGAAAATGTATTCACGCTGGCAAGTTATCTTAATCGTGAGCAATACGGCGATCGTCCTTTGTTTTATGGAAGAACATATGCCTCAGAGGTTATGCGTGATGCTGACGGAAGGCTAAAAGATCCTATCAGCAATAAAAAGAGTTATGACGAAATTATCAAAAAATCACCTGATGAGAAGGATCGATATTATGTAGCTTCCACTAATCCTACATACGGATTTACGAACGAAATGCTTTTTCCTCGTATGTACTCAGATGTTCCCCGACACATAACAGGTTATAGAATGTGGGGCGGAATCAAAGACCCCAACATACCCCCGACATTTTTTGAAAATCTTCAATTCTTCTTTAGTTACCAGTTAAACTATATGTATTTTCGTTACTTTATGTGGAACTTTTCCGGTCGCCAAAATGATATACAAGGCACAGGAACAGTCGCGAACGGTAATTGGATTACGGGCATTGGATTTATAGATGAAGCTTTGGGAAGAGGACCTCAAGATAACCTTCCGCCGGATATTGCGGATAACAAAGGACATAATACATATTTTGCGATTCCATTTATTTTAGGACTTATAGGTATTGGATTTCAATTGACGCGAGGACGTAAAGGCGAACAACAGTTCCTCGTAACTTTCATGTTATTCTTTATGACAGGTATTGCGATTATCCTCTATCTGAATCAACAACCATTTGAACCACGTGAGCGGGATTACGCTTATGCCGGATCATTCTATGCATTCTGTATATGGATTGGGTTTGCTGTGGCGGCAATATGGAATTTCCTGAAAACAAAACTGCCTGAAACACCTGTCGCAATAGGTATTACAGTAATACTTTTACTTGTACCTATCCGAATGGCAAGTCAAAACTGGGATGACCATGATCGTTCAAACAGATATGTTATGCGAGATTTTGGAATGAATTACTTGCGTGATTGTGAACCGAATGCCATATTGTTTACAAATGGCGATAACGATACGTTCCCGTTATGGTATGCGCAAGAAGTCGAAGGATTTCGTACCGATGTACGAGTTTGCAACCTTAGTTATTTGCAAACAGATTGGTATGTAGATCAGATGCGTCGTCAAGCGTACGAATCCAGCCCTCTGCCTATCAATTGGGAGCCCGATCGTTATATGGGAGAGAAAGGACGTTCGGCTTATGTATTGTCTCGTAAAGATTTAGAAACGATGATTTCATCGCAAATGGATCGCTCCGAACAAAGATGGGCAGGATATGTAAATTTCGCTCAATATTTTGATACGGCAGCATTCAAAAATACAATGCCTTTGAAAGATGCTTTGGATATCCTAAGGACTAAAGATGAATATGCGCCTCGCAATCCATTTATCAAATCCAGTGTAGTAGTTCCTGCAAGCAGATTTACAATGCCAATAGATACATCCGGTGTGGATTGGGCGGATTTAGGGTCAAAACCTCAATCTGAATTTGTAATTGATTTGGGCAATAATAAAGGCGCGATTTATCGTCAGGAAATGATGATTATGGAAATGCTGAAAAACATCAACGATGATGGTTGGAAACGTCCTATCTATTATGCCGTTACAATCGGTGATTATCCATTAAATATTAATGCGCATCTTTCACTTGAAGGTATCAATTATCGAATTATACCCGGTAAAATCATGTCTACACGTGTCAATACAGAAAAGGCGTATGACAATATGATGAACAAATTTAAATGGGGAAATGCAAATGATCCTAAAGTTTATCTGGACGAAAACTGTCTGCGTATGTGTGGAACATTCCGTATGATGTTCTCTCGTCTAATTCTGGCATTAATCGAAGAAGGCAAAAAAGAAAAAGCTTTAGCGGCATTGGATAAATGTATGGAGGTACTACCCGGAACAACAGTTCCTCGCCGAGAAGAATCTGTTCTTTTTGCGACAGCTTATATCGAATTGGGTGAAGTCGCTAAAGGCGATAGTATTCTTACGGAGGTTTCTAACCGTTCCGAACGTTCTCTTCGTTGGTATGAACGTTTAGATCAAGGCGATATGATACAATGCAGCTATGAAATACGTGACGCCGTAAACGTAGAAATCAAGGCGTTAGATATATATCAACACCTCGACAGAGAGAAATATGAAAAATTATTGCCTGTCTTATTGAATCATATGACTCAATTTATGACTAACTACGTAAGTTTTGATGATAGAGATCATCCTCTCGATTATCTATACTATATCATTGCTCGTGACGCTAAAAACCAAAATGACTCGGCAGCGATGGAAAAATCGAAAGAAGAAATAAGTAGAATATTCAACTTGATGAATAGATACAATCCTCGGTTGCTCGAAAAATACCAGTCATTATCTAAAGATTAATATAAATTGAAAACAGGTTTATTTATTAATAAACCTGTTTTTATAATAGTACCATACATTTTATACGTTGATGTTTATAGAACAACCACCTTTTTTTTATAGAATATTTTATCCAAAAGCATATTGGAGAAAAAAGGTAGAAGGAGAAAAAGTCGTTTATTTAACATTCGATGATGGACCAATTCCTGAAATCACTCCGTGGGTATTGGATTTATTAGATAAATATAATGTAAAAGCCACCTTTTTTTGCGTAGGAGACAATGTCCGTAAATATCCGGAGGTTTATAAAGAAGTTTTGAGTAGGGGGCATCATGTCGGAAATCATACGTTTAATCATGTTCAAGGCTTAAAAACAAGAACCAAAAATTATCTCCTGAATACGAAACTTGCGTCTGAGTACATAGATTCAGATATGTTTCGTCCTCCCCATGGACATATCCGTATACGCCA
>CALYRA010000345.1 GCA_945292135.1 uncultured Dysgonomonas sp. | reverse complement strand
AAGTTATTTTAAGACCAAACGATAAAACATATCTAAATAAGATTCAAATCATTAATTTCAAATTCTTTACTCTCAAATGCAAAGGTTAAAAATCCTGTAAAATTTTGGGCTTGAATTTTTAAATAATTTCTTTTTCATAATCTCAAATACTACTTTACAATCAGAAATATGAAAGTCAGATATATTTGTACAATCTTTCAAATGGATAATTCGAATAATGAGAAAAATCAAAATCTTATGGTCTTTCAGGATTTATTTTATGCTTAAATTCAGGTGTATAAATCATGTTAAATATATCAAATACTTATTATCCCTTTGAATAACGTAATTCATAGAATTATCTATAGATGCATTGAGAATAAACGTCATATTTTATTTTTTGTTTTTTCTGTCGATAACATGCCGCACGCAGCCGAAATGTCTTCTCCTCGTGATGAACGTATTGTACATAAGAATCCTTTTTTATTGAGATAATCTCTGAAAGATTCCATTTTCTCGAGTGTCGAAGTTTTCAAATCCACATTAGGTATTGCATGAAAACGAATTAAATTGACACGACAATCTAACCCCCGAAGCAATTGAGCTAATTTGATTGAATGCTCACGGGTATCATTGAAATTATCAAACATAATATATTCGAATGATAATCTACGTTGCCCCCGCCAATCGTATTGCCTTAACAAATCAATAACTTCTTCTATTGGATAAGCTTTTTCAACAGGCATAATTGAGGCCCGCTGGTCACTAATAGGCGTATGAATGCTAATAGCCAGATGGGCGGAACTTTCATCCAAGAATTGCTTCAATTTTGGAATAACCCCTGTCGTAGAAAGTGTAATTCGTTTTGGACTCCAAGCCAAACCATAGTCAGCGGTTATGATATCAAGTGTTTTTTTCAATTCCCGGTAGTTATCCAAAGGCTCGCCCATACCCATAAAAACGATATTCGTTAATTTTTCCGCTTCTTGTACTGAGTATATTTGATTCAGAATTTCATTTGTTGTCAGATTTCCGTTGAAACCTTGTTTGCCTGTCATACAAAATTGACAGTTCAATTTGCAACCGACTTGCGATGATACACATAAAGTCATCCTTTCTTTATCAGGAATCATTACTGTTTCTATCAACTTATCATTTTCTGTTTTGAATAGATACTTAATTGTTCCATCCTCAGATTTTTGAAAATCACTCGGAACATATCGTCCGACATCATAGTTTTGAGACAATAATTGTCTGTTAGCTAATGATATATTGGTCATTTCATCTATTGACAACGCACGCTTTTTATAAATCCAGTCAGCTATTTGTTTTGCTGCAAACTTAGGAAGTCCACATTCAGAAACAACATCTTTAAGCTCGTGAAGCGTCATTCCCAATAAATGTTGTTTAATTTGGAATCCCATTTTAAAATATAAATCAATAATCCTATTACATTAATACCGCATAGTTATGAGGCGCTTTCTGACGGGTTTCGACACCATCCAGCATGTTAAATAATAACATTATAGTGTTATCATTACGTCCATCCAATCCGATATTGTCTCCACCTATTATATTAAAAATAAAACCAAATGGCGGACAACAAAATTTATGATGAGGCGATACGATATAATACGCTGCATATTCTTCATCTTCAGCGCGTAACCCCATCCATTTCCAACGATAAATTTTACAGGCAGCATTTCCCCATGCCGAACCTAATGTAATAGCTAAATCTTTTCGGGTTTGTTCATTATAGTCTGATATAGAACCGTTAGCGTAAAGGGAATCTACGTATTCCTTTATTTTCTCCACTATTTCCTTTGGTTCTGTTGACGAATCAATATTCAGCAATTCAAATGCCTTTGTCTGCTCCGATTGTATTGCCTCTTTTATATCGTCATTTATATCAAATACCTCTTCAAATGCTCCCAGATCATTCATCTCTTGGTAAAATTAATATTTTAGCTTTATTACCACAGACAAATTTCACTTGAGCTACTTCCAAATTAGTCGGAACACGAAGTTCATATTCATTTTTAAAATCAAAACGATACTCGTCACTGCCATTCGGAGATTTACCTGCGTCTATTGATAAAGGAGTCATTTCTACAATCTTGTCAAAACCGGATGTAATGCCAACTTCTTCTTGAATCAATATTTTATCTAATTTTTTATAAGCATCGGGATTTGAAGTTATGGAACCTGTAATATGATAGGAAAGTAAATATTTTCCATTTCCTTCTTTTTTTACTAATTCAACATCAAAAACACCAATACTATCGTTGGCGGTATTATCACTTGTTTTAACTTCCGAATTGAATGTGACAGGAACTTCAAGTTTCAAATTGCTTGTACAATTGTAAAAGCAGCATGAAAGTGCTAAAGTGATTATTATACCAAAGACTATTTTCATATACGTTTTCTAATCTTATATATCTAATTTCCAGTGATCATCGATGTACCACTGGAAATCAGGGTGAGGTTCTCCCGTATCAACGAATTTACGAATTATTTTCAAAAGGCTATTTACATCATAACAAAGCAAATTTTTATGGTAGCTGTTCCCATATAAATCTACCATGTTTGCACATAGATCTGCTGTATTTGCATATAAGTCTAATGGTTCATTAGGTTCTTTAGGTTCCCAATACCAATATATTTCATCCGTTTCTTTGTTACTGATCACTATAATACAGCAATTATCCCCAAATTCGATATCGATTGATAGTCCATCTTCTCTTTCGCCTGTTATGAGTTGCAATAAATTGCTACTCATTCCATCATGGATGAGGGATAAAAAATCGTCATTTATTACCTTAATAATTTTATATTGATTATCACGATAACAAACTCCGAATTCGATGTTTACATCAGATTCTTTTTTTAATTTCTTCGGTTTCCTTTTCGTATCCGGGTT
>CALYRA010000344.1 GCA_945292135.1 uncultured Dysgonomonas sp. | reverse complement strand
TGAGTTCGCAGACACGTTTAGTATTATTAGATGTTCAATCCCGTACCGAAGCCATAAATACATTTGGCTCACTGGACAATGTACCGCCCAGCGCTATCACAATGGGTCTGTCTACCATCATGAACGCCAAAGATATCGCGCTTATAGCTTGGGGAGAAGATAAGGCTAAAAGCATCTTTGACGTAGTAGAAGGTCCAATTTCGGATACAGTTCCGGCTTCGTGCCTGCAAAACCACCAAAACGCGCATATTTATACCGATTTGAATTCCGCCTTCGAATTGACTCGTATCAACCGTCCATGGCTTGTAAGTAATTGCGATTGGACAAATAAACTCATCCGACGCGCAATAGTATGGTTATGTTTAAAACTAAACAAACCAATATTAAAGTTAACCAATAAAGATTATCAAGATAACGGTCTTGAAGAACTTTTATCGCTTTATGGTTCAGCATACAATGTTAACATAAAGATATTCAATGATTTGCAACACACCATATCAGGATGGCCCGGAGGCAAACCAAACGCAGACGATACAAACCGTCCCGAAAGGGCTACTCCTTACCCTAAACGTGTTCTTATCTTTAGTCCTCACCCCGATGATGATGTTATTTCGATGGGAGGAACTTTCAAACGTCTGGTAGACCAGCATCATGATGTGCATGTCACTTATCAAACTTCGGGAAATATTGCCGTAGGCGATGAAGAAGTTATACGATATGTATCGTTTTTGGAAGATGTTCGTAAACGTTACGAACCGGAAAATACGGAATTGAAGAAGAAGTATGATGAGATCCTTCAATTCCTGTTACATGATAAAACTCAGGACGATATTGACACGCCGGATATATTGTTTATGAAAGGGCATATCAGACGTCAAGAAACACTTACGGCAGATCGTTACGTGGGTGTGGATGTCAACAATGTAACATTCCTTGACTTACCATTCTACGAAACAGGTCGCATCAAGAAAAATCCAATTTCGGAAGCAGATGTTGAAATCGTAAAAAAACATCTTAACAAAATCAAACCTCATCAGATATTTGTTGCAGGCGACCTTGCCGATCCTCACGGAACGCACAAAGTCTGTCTTGACGCTATTTTGGCTGCCATCGATGAACTCAAAGAAGAATCTTGGTTAAAGGAATGTCGTATTTGGATGTATCGCGGAGCTTGGGCTGAATGGGAAATTGACCATATTGAAATGGCTGTACCAATTTCTCCCGAAGAATTACGTTTCAAGCGCAATGCTATTTTGAAGCATCAATCCCAGATGGAAAGCGCGCCATTCTTAGGTAGCGACGAACGTTTATTCTGGCAACGCTCCGAAGAACGTAATCGGGCGACAGCTGAACTTTACCGTCAATTAGGGTTGGCAAGCTATGAAGCGATTGAAGCATTTGTTGAATATAAACCACTATAACATTAATAATGAGACTAATAATTGAGAATGACTATAACCTACTATCCCAATGGGCTGCAAATTATGTCGTAACCAAAATTAATGAAGCGCCCAAAGATAGACCTTTCGTATTGGGTTTGCCGACCGGCTCATCGCCTTTGGGAATGTATAAATGTTTAATCAAACATTACAAAGAAGGAAAAGTATCGTTCCGTGACGTAATAACTTTCAATATGGATGAATATGTAGGTTTGCCTAAAGAACATCCTCAAAGCTACCATTCATTTATGTGGGAAAACTTCTTCGGTCATATTGACATTCAACCTTACAACGTTAATATTCTGAACGGCAACGCTTCGGATCTCATCGCGGAATGCGCGGCATATGAAGTGAAGATGAAAGCAGTAGGCGGTATCGATTTATTTCTTGGAGGTATTGGTCCTGATGGGCATATCGCATTCAATGAACCGGGATCATCGCTTGCTTCCCGTACACGCATCAAAACTTTAACTCAAGATACGATTATAGCCAATTCAAGATTCTTCGATAACAATATTGACAATGTTCCTAAAACAGCCGTAACCGTCGGCGTAGGCACAATACTTGACGCTAAGGAAGTATTAATAATGGTGAACGGACATAACAAAGCGGCCGCTTTGGCTCAAGCCGTAGAAGGTTCTATTAGTCAGGCCTGGACTATTACAGCCTTACAGTTACATCCCAAAGCCATTATAGTTTGTGATGAAATGGCTTGCTATGAACTTAAAGTAGGTACATATAATTACTTTAAGGATATAGAAAAAGAGAACCTCGATCCTAACAGCTTATTAAAATAGGATAATAATAATGATTAAAATAATGAAGGTCGAAATTATAGTTTTCGACCTTTATTTTTTATCAAGATATATTCTTTTTTACTTATATATCATTTATCATATTTGGGGATTAACCTCAATAATATAAGATGTTTCAAAAGTTTCGCCTTTTCTTAAATGATTCATCCAATCCCGATCTTTAAAATCTCCGTTATATCCATATCTGTCGCAACGTCCATACCAAGGCTCAATACAAACAAACGGACTTCCTTTTCCTTTAGGGCTCCAAAGCCCGACTAAAGGGGCGTCAAAATGAAGTGTAATATATGGTTTCTTATCTTTATCTAACAAAGAAACTTTATTTATCTGATTGTCTTCAAAAATCAATGCGTCTTTGTCGAAGGTATTTATATCAATAGGTAATAATCCGTCCTCAAGAGTCAGTAAATAATGTTTATCGGGATCAACACAGCCTTTATCTTTAATCAATTTATACTTCAGGTTTTCAATCCCGTCAAATGCGAAGAATCCTCTTTCTCTGACGGATTCGTCAAAATCAGCATAAAAAAATCCGGGATGCGCTCCTATTTGAAAAAACATATCGGATGTACCTGTATTAACAACTTTCCAAATTACATACAATCTATTTTTCTTTAGCCTATATCCTATCTGCAGTTCAAAAGGAAAAGGAAA
>CALYRA010000343.1 GCA_945292135.1 uncultured Dysgonomonas sp. | reverse complement strand
TAAAGATAAGAATGCGAATGATAAAGATAAGAAAAAGAATGATAAAGATAACAACGGGAATGAACATGTAAGTCGTTATTATAAATCCAATATTGAAAATGCTTCGACCGCCGAAAATAAAATACCTATTTCTCAGACCGGATTACTGTTTTTAATGAGTATGTTCCTCAGTAAAAAAGAAAATGAGGACATGCGTGCCCGCATCAAGGGCTTTAAGGCTAAACTCATAAATCCTGAATTACCCGATTTTCCCAATGCCAATTCAAATAATATTAAATTTATGGCAACACATTGGGTATTTTCTTATCTGTCTTATCGCGGATTGAAACATCAGCTGAGTAGTAATTTCGATAAAGAGACGCTTTTGATACAGATTGTGGACGAGTTGAGCAAGGTGCCTGATGCTGTTTACAAAGCTCTACCAAAAGAAAAACAGGAAAGTTTTATAGAAGACCTCAACGAATATATTAAAGAAGGAAATGAGATTGATTCTTTGCAAGAATCTATTGTTGTACACCCTGTTATCCGTAAACGATACGAAAATAAGTTTTACTATTTCGCCTTGCGGTATTTAGATGAATATGCCAATTTCCCATCTTTGCGATTCCAGATATATATGGGCAATTATGTTCACGACCGCAGAGCAAAACATATAGCCGGTACAAAGTATGAGACTGATAGAATAGTAAAAGAACAAATAACTGTTTTCGCCCGTTTATCCGATGCTGTAAAATACAAAAATGAGTATTTCAAAAATCAAAATAAGGAAGAAGATGTCAATGTCGGTTGGGAAATTTTTCCCAATCCATCCTACAATATTGAAGAAAATAATATAATGATATACCTGAAGGTTGATAGTGAGTTGAAGGATGAGATTAAAAAATATCGTGACAAAAGAAATAGCTTGGAAGGTCGCACCAAGCGTCAAAACAATAAAGACTCAAAATATAATATTGTTGGCAAGATTGCCAATAAATCGATATTGAATACCGATGAGCCTATAGGAAAATTATCTTTGAATGAGCTGCCCGCTTTATTGTACGCGTTGTTAGTTGATAAGAAGTCTGCTGAGTCTATTGAAGATTTATTAAGAGATAAAATAAAAGCTCAATTCGACGGGATCAAAAACTGTTCATCTCAAACAACCTTGTCTATTTCGCAGATACCAAAAAAACTGAAAAGGGCTTCGGATCAGGTATGCTTTAATACCAAAAAATTGTTGAGGGACGTCGATATTGAGTTGAGAAATACGGATGAAAAATTAGCATTGATTGCGAAAAACAGAAGTGAACTTAATGAGAGAAAAAACGGACGCCCTGTTCGCAAATTTGTATTTACGTTAAGTGAACTGGGGCATGAGGCTACTTGGCTCGCCTATGATCTTGTCCGTTTTATGCCTCTTGAGTACAGAAAAGAGTGGAAAGGCTATCAACACAGACAGTTGCAACAATCGTTGGCATTTTGGAATGTGCGACAAATGGAAGCATACAATATGTTGAAAGAAGTATGGAACTTCAATGCCGGCACCAATCTTTGGTGCGATGATATTCAAGGAGTTTTTAAGTCGAGTAAGACGTTTGATTCTTTGTTAGAAAAATATCTCAAAATCAGGAGAGAAACTTTTGAGCGAATCAGTGATTGCATAAACAATACGGCTAAAGACAAACATCTCAAAAAAGCATTTGATCAGCAAGGCGTCTGGAATCTGTTTGATAAACGAATCTATGTAACCGATACAACCCAAGCCCAAATAGAAAAATTATTAGGCAAAACTTTAGCTTTGACCAGAGGGCTATTTGACGATAAACCAACCTTTATAGAAGGTGTAAATATACACGACAAACCTGATTCGTTTGCCAAATGGTATAGATATGCCAACAGCCCAGATCATCAATTTCAAGAATTTTACAAATACGAAAGAGATTATACTCAACTCTTCGAAGAGGATCGACAGAAGAAAAACCCGAAAGCATCTTTCGATAAATTGAAGATAGAACACGATTTGTATATTAAGAAAATAAAGACGCAGGATTTATTCCTTAAACTGATTGCTGAAGATTTGTTCGAAAAAGTATTTGAACATAAAATAAATTTCATTCTCCCCGATTTTTTCATGTCGCAAGTCAAGCGTATAGAGAAAAACAAAAAAGCTATATTGCAGAGCAGGAGGAGAGAAGGTGACCAATCCGAAAATATAATAAATGATAGTTTTATTTGGAGTATGACTGTTCGGTATAGGAACCAAAATATCGACGAGCCGTCTATAAAAATAAAAGACATAGGCAAATTTAAAAGACTATTGATTGACAAAAAAATAAAATGTCTGATGCAATATGAACCGGAACGAAACTGGACTAAACTTGAACTTGAAAATGAATTGACCTCTTACGAAAAGATAAGAAGAGAAAACATTTTGAAAAATATTCAGGAATTGGAACAAAATATATTGGCAAGGCACTCTTTCAACGGAGTAGATCATATTCCGGATTTTGAACAAGATGGCAATCCTAATTTTAAACATTACATTGCGAATGGATTGGTGAAAGATAAATTCGGAGATGGTGATGACTCAATCATCGGTTGGTTATTGTCTCTGGGGGAAAATTCATTCGAAAATGATAGCACACTCAGTGATTTATCGACTAAACCAATACATATCCAACAGGCATTTTTATTGATTTATATTCGGAACAAGATACTGCATAATCAGCTTTTAACCGATTCATTGTACCATCATCTATTATCATTATGCGGAGCGCAACGCCAAGCAAAAGAGACATATAGCGAAGTAATATGCAGATGTACTTTGAACCTAATTGTTGATTTAAAATCTTAATTTGAAAGGTTGATACAACTCTAAGTTAGCTGGGATTATCTCTCTACTGGTTGTATATGGTCTTAATTTGAAAGGTTG
>CALYRA010000342.1 GCA_945292135.1 uncultured Dysgonomonas sp. | reverse complement strand
TTTCCGAAAAGGAGAACACGTGCGAGCAGTAGTAGAACGAGTAGAAAATAAAAATAATAATCCTAAGATTATACTATCACGCATATCTCCCGTCTTTTTAGAAAGACTACTCGAGTTGGAAGTTCCCGAAATAAACGATGGACTGATAACAATCAAAAAAATAGCCCGTATACCCGGCGAAAGAGCAAAAGTCGCAGTTGAATCGTATGACGATCGTATCGACCCCGTAGGAGCCTGTGTCGGAATGAAAGGCTCTCGAATACACGGTATTGTACGTGAGTTGCGTAACGAAAATATTGATATTATCAATTACACGCCCAATACAAGTTTATATATCCAACGCGCTTTGAGTCCCGCAAAGATTACTTCCGTTAAAATCAATGAAGAAGAACATCGCGCCGAAGTTTTACTGCGTCCCGAAGAAGTATCATTGGCAATCGGTAAAGGCGGATTGAATATTAAACTGGCTAGCATGTTGACAGGATATACAATAGATGTATATCGCGATATAGAAGATTTCGATGAAGAAGATATCTATCTGGACGAATTCCGTGACGAAATAGATGAATGGGTTATTGAACAATTGAAGAAAATAGGCTGTGTCACAGCCAAAAACGTAATAGCTGCCGATCGTGATAAATTAGTAAACGAAGCAGATCTCGAAGAAGATACAGTCGATGAAGTACTTGCCATACTAAAAGCAGAATTTGAAGATGAAGAGTAATTAGTTCTTTATTTGGTAATTCTGTGATTTCTTAATACTTTTGTGTTTGGATTCGCAAAGAATGTCGCTTATCTTGTTCGGTTTTTTAGAATTAAAAGTAAAATATGTCTATAAGATTAATAAAAATATCAAAAGATTTGAATGTAGGAATCAATACATTGGTTTAATTCCTGCAAAGTAAAGGTATTGAAGTAGAATCGAATCCGAATACTAAAATAGAACAAACCAACTATGAAATGCTTGTTCGTGAATTTGGTAAAGATGCCGATATAGAAGCTTTGCTGAACCGAAAAAAAGAAAGCGGAAAAAATATTGACCAACCAAAAGCGGAAGATCTGCCGAAAGCCAATGAAGAAAATTCCGTTCAGAATAACGAAATAAAAACAGAAGTGCCTGAGGATTTTAAACCACATGTGCAAGTCGTAGATAAAATAGATTTGGATGCTTTGAACAAACCTAAAAAAGAGGTTCATGAAAAGCCTAAGTCTCAACCCGAACCCGTTGTAGTCGATACAGAAGAGAAAAAACAACCGGACAAAAAAGAAGTAGTTCAAGAAGAACCAAAACCGGATAAAGAAGAAAAAACAGTCGTTACTAAAGTAGAACATAAACCCGAAATCAAGGTGTCAGAGCCTGCATTGCAAAATGAAAAAGAAGAAGATGATGTCTTTAGGTTAAATAATCCAACCATTAAATCAAAAATCGTCGTAAAAGGATCCATAGACCTTAGCGCGATAAATGATAAGACACGTCCCGCAAAGAAAACAAAAGCGGAAAAAAGAAAAGAACGCCAAGAAAGAGAACAGCAGGATCAGAAAAAGCAAAAAGAGAATAATGTCCGCTTGCTGAAAAAAGAATCCGTAGATGAGCAGAAGAAAAATAAAACCTCAGAAGAAGGAGAAGACGCAGCCAAGAAAAAGCGTAATCGGATAAAAAAAGGTAAAGTTGATATCGAAAAAGGCGGTTTACCATTGCAAGGAACCAATTCCCAACAGAGAACCGATCGCGCAAAACATCATCAGCGTAAACCTATCGTCAAAGCAGGCGTAAGCGAAGAAGAAGTTCAAAAACAAATAAAAGAAACCTTAGCCCGTCTGACAAACAAAGGAGGAAAGAGCAAAGGCTCAAAATACCGTAAAGAAAAACGAGATGCCGTTTCGCAACGTCAACAAGAAGAATTGGCGCAACAAGAAGCTGAAAACAAAATATTGAAAATAACCGAATTCGTTACAGCCAACGATTTGGCGAACATGATGAATGTACCCGTTATAAAGGTAATATCTACATGTATGAGTATAGGTATCATGGTATCGATTAACCAACGTCTCGATGCCGAAACTATCAATATCGTAGCCGAAGAATTTGGATATATAACCGAATATGTCAGCGCCGAAGTAGTAGAAGCCATCAATGACGAAGAAGATAACGAAGAAGACTTAGAACCACGCGCCCCAATCGTTACAGTAATGGGACACGTTGACCACGGTAAAACATCTTTGTTAGATAATATCCGTCAAACCAATGTAATCGCCGGAGAAGCCGGAGGAATTACCCAACATATAGGCGCATATAATGTCAAACTGAAATCGGGACGTCGGATCACTTTCCTCGATACGCCCGGACACGAAGCTTTTACAGCCATGCGAGCTCGAGGAGCAAAAGTAACGGACATTGCCATTATTATAGTCGCAGCAGACGACAATGTTATGCCCCAAACGACCGAAGCCATTAATCATGCTTCAGCAGCAGGAGTACCAATCGTTTTTGCGATAAATAAAATAGATAAGCCCGGAGCAAACCCCGAAAAAATAAAAGAAACCCTAGCCGGAATGAATTATCTGGTAGAAGAATGGGGAGGTAAATATCAATCGCAAGATATATCGGCCAAACAAGGATTAGGCGTAGAAGAATTACTCGAAAAAGTTTTACTGGAAGCAGATATCCTCGAACTTAAAGCCAATCCGGCGCGTCGGGCGATAGGATCGGTTATAGAATCTTCCTTAGATAAAGGACGTGGATACGTATCTACAGTATTGGTACAGAACGGTACGCTCAAAAAAGGAGATATCGTATTAGCAGGAACGTACTTCGGACGCGTAAAAGCTATGTTTAATGAACGTAACCAAAACATAGATGAAGCCTATCCCGCAACGCCCGCATTGATTTTAGGATTAAACGGCGCTCCGTAAGCCGGAGA
>CALYRA010000341.1 GCA_945292135.1 uncultured Dysgonomonas sp. | reverse complement strand
TTATGAACAATTACGAAACCGTTTTCATTTTGACTCCCGTTTTGTCTGATGCGCAGATGAAGGAAGCGGTAGAAAAATTCAAGACTCTTTTGGTGAACGAAGGCGCCAAAATAGTTAATGAAGAAAACTGGGGGCTTCGCAAGCTTGCTTACCCAATCCAAAAGAAGTCTACAGGATTTTATTCATTCATTGAATTTGAAGCTGAACCTGCTGTAATCGCTAAATTGGAGCTTAACTATCGTCGCGACGAGCGTGTGATCCGTTTCTTGACTTTCCGTCAAGATAAATATGCTCACGAGTACGATCAAAAGAGAAGAAATCTAAGATCAGGTAAAAAAGTAGAAACAACAGAAGAAGCAAAGGAAAATTAAATCATGGCACAACAATCAGAAATCAGATATTTGACTCCTCCTTCAGTAGAAGTTAAAAGAAAAAAATATTGCCGTTTCAAAAAGAATGGTATAAAATATATTGATTATAAAGATCCTGAATTCTTGAAAAAATTCTTGAACGAACAAGGAAAAATTCTTCCTCGTCGTATAACAGGTACTTCATTAAAGTTCCAACGTCGTGTAGCGCAAGCTGTGAAGAGAGCACGCCACTTGGCATTGCTTCCTTATATAACTGACTTAATGAAATAATCAAAAACAAGGAGTAAATAATTATGCAAGTAATATTGAAAGAAGACGTTGCAAATCTTGGTTACAAAGATGATGTAGTAACCGTAAAAGACGGTTACGGTCGCAACTATCTTCTCCCGCAAGGAAAAGCAGTAATAGCTACAGAATCAGCGAAAAAAGTATTGGCGGAAAACTTAAAGCAACGCGCGCACAAACTTGAAAAAATCAAGAAAGACGCAGAAGCATTAGCCGCAAAACTAGAAGGCGTATCGCTTACTATCGGAGCAAAAACCAGTTCAACAGGTACAATTTTCGGTTCAGTTACTAACATTCAGGTATCAGAAGCGCTTGAAAAACTTGGTTACAATATAGAACGTAAGACTATTGTAATCAAAGACGCAGTGAAAGAAGTAGGTAACTACAAAGCAATACTAAAACTACATAAAGAAGTTTCAGTAGAAATCCCATTTGAAGTAGTTTCAGAATAAAGAGATATATAAAGACTATTATATCCGTAAAAGAGTGATGATCGACAATCATCACTCTTTTTTTGTTGAGAAATTACAGTTATAGATATTTTTTATAATGTATAGTGTGTATATAAATAGTTGATATATAATATCGATTGTAAATAGAAGCAAGAAAGATTCTTAGAGTTTATAGTATGTGAAAATAAAAAAGTAAATTCGTTCTTGTTAAAAAATAAAATCTTTTACCCCTTTAAATTGTTTAATGTAAAAATCAAAAGATATGAAAATTGGATTTGTAGGATTAGGAAAAATGGGCGGCAATATGGTAGAACGTTTGTTACTTTCGGGTCACGAAACAGTCGTATATAGCCTCTCGGAAACTGAAATAAAAGAAGCAACAGCAAAAGGCGCTGTTCCCGCCAATAGCGTAGAAGACTTAGTAAGCAAACTTGAAGGACGCAAATTAGTTTGGTTGATGGTACCCGCCGGCAAACCCGTAAATGAAAATGTCGCTCAGTTGAACAACCTATTGAGCAAAGATGATATTATAATCGATGGCGGCAACAGTTATTGGCGCGATACGATCAAAAGAGCTGAAATTGTAAAAGAAAAAGGTATTCACTATTTAGACTGTGGTACCAGTGGAGGAGTATGGGGATTACAAAATGGTTACTGCCTGATGTATGGAGGCAACAAAGAAGCATGTGAATATACCGAACCTATATTCAAATCCTTAGCTCCTGAAAACGGATATATTTATTGTGGTGAAAGCGGTTCGGGGCATATGGTCAAAATGGTTCACAATGGTATAGAATATGGAATGATGCAAGCATACGCCGAAGGATTTGAAATTATGAAAAATTCACCCTACAATGTCGATCTTGAAAAAGTATCGCGCGTTTGGATGCATGGCTCAGTAGTCCGTTCATGGTTATTGGAATTAATTGGCAACGCATTGGAAGGAAATGAAAATCTGGATGGCATCAAAGATTATGTTGCCGATAGCGGAGAAGGACGTTGGACAGTACAGACCGCAATGGATTTTGACGTACCCGCGCATGTTATTACGTCGTCATTATTCAGCCGATTCGAATCGAGACAAGAAAGTTCATTTGCGATGAAACTATTGGCAGCTATGCGCAACCAATTTGGAGGACACGCTATAAAGAAAAATTAAAAAAGAAAACAAAATGAGTTCGACAAAAATACAAGATCAATTATTAGTGATTTTTGGAGCTTCAGGTGACCTCACATATCGGAAGTTAGTTCCCGCATTGTTTGATTTGCATATGCAAGGATCATTACCGGCAAACTTCGCAGTGTTAGGAGTTGCCCGTAGCTCTTTTACAGACGAATCTTTCAGAAAAAAAATGGAAGATGGTATTCGGAAATTTGCCAAAGGATCCAAAGATATTAAAGATAAGGACTTAAATGAATTTGTAAAAAAACTCTATTATCTATCCATCAATACAGATAATGCGGATGATTACTCTATTCTGAAAGAACATCTTGAGAAATTATCGAACTCTCAAAAAACCGGAAGTAATTATATTTATTATTTGTCTACCCCACCGGCATTATATCCATTAATACCCGAATTTTTAGCCAAACAAGGACTTAATTCAGAAAAAGACGGATTTAAAAGGATTATTATTGAAAAACCGTTCGGTACGGATTTAAAGTCCGCAATAGCACTCAATAAATCTCTGTTAAAAAACTATAACGAAGAACAAATCTACCGGATAGACCACTATTTAGGAAAAGAAACCGTTCAAAACGTATTAGTTACACGCTTTGCAAATGGAATTTACGAACCCCTTTGGAATCGTAATTATATAC
>CALYRA010000340.1 GCA_945292135.1 uncultured Dysgonomonas sp. | reverse complement strand
TTAAATTTGCATATTTTACAAAAAAGAAACAAAGTAATATTATCTTTGCAACATTCTTTTTTTTAAGGAAAATAATTTAAAATATTTAGAATTTTGATTTAGATATTTTTTGTAACTTAAAAAAGTTGAATTTTTGTTAGTATAATGTTTTCAACTTTTCGAGTGAAACTCTGTAATTTTTTTTATTAAATTTGTTTTGAATATTGGTTAGATACTTTTTTATTACTTAACTATAAGACTTTATGAGATTATTATTATCATTATTGCTGTTACTACCTTTAACACTGTCGCAAGCAGCTGATATTTATGAATATCCTACTTTACCAAAGAAAGTAACATCTTTAAACGATTTTGTTCCCGCAGGATGGAAATTAGTAGCAGAAGCCAAAGGTGATTTAAATAGAGATACCAGAGACGATTATGTATTCGTCATTGAAAGCTTAAAAAAATATGATTCAAAATATGAAGACGGCAAACCGTACGGTATTCGCGTAGCAGGCATTGCGTTATGGAATACCAGAGAAAAGAATTTTGAATTGATCGTTCAGGCAAACGATTTCATACCTACTACGGAAGGTAATCCCGCGATAACAGAAGACCCTTTGGAAAGCGTTTTGGTAAAAAATGGAACCGCTCGTTTTTATTTTCATTACATGGATAATAGTCAATTGTATATAACCGACCAAACTTTTATTTTCTATTACAACAAAGATAGAGTATTCGAATTAGGAGGATTTGTACGAAGTAAACTTCACCGTTCGACTCAGGGTTATACAAGAGAATCTATAAATTTTACGACAGGAAAAAGTACATTATTAAAACGTGATAGTGATAGCGAAATAGGAGCAACGAGTGACGTAAACTTCACTCCTGAAAGAAAATATTTCTTCAAAGATATGAGTAAAGTCAGAGCTTTTAAACCTCAAGTAATAACATACAGTGAATTTGCTGGAACATATTAACGATAATAAAAAAAGATATATATAATGGTGTGAGTAGATTTTAATTAAGTCTACTCACTTGTTTTACACCCTTAACTGTTCTCAATTTTTTGATTAACCCATTGAGCATGGTAGTATCAGCGAGTGTCACGGAAATATTTCCCTGAAATAGTCCATCGTTAGATTCGATACTAATAGAACGCATATTTACGCCGATTTCTTTAGAAATGATAGAAGTTAAGTTATTTACAATTCCTATATCATCGTTACCAATCACACGTAATGTCGTAGTATAAAGATCACCTGATTTACCTGACCAACGTGCCGGAACAACCCTATATGCGAAACGCGTAAACATATCTTTAGCATTGGGACAGTTTTTACGATGAATCTTAATGCCTTGTGATGAAATGAATCCAAATATATCATCACCATAGATAGGGTTACAACATTTTGCCAATTTATATTCAATACCTGTCAGGTTATGATCTATCACAAGTCCCTCCACGCCTGACGAATCCTTGTCTGTATCGCCAATATTAGACATCGGAACAAAATTATCTGCGCTAGTCGTATTATGTTTGTCATGAGATTCAGCCTCTTTTTTTTCCAAGTCTATATATTGATCTATTACATTATTGATATCGAGCGTCTCACTTGCTATCTTAACATAAAAATCAGTAACTGTCTTGAACCCCATTTTCTTGATAAGCCGCATCAATGTGCCTTCATAATCTTCAATTTTACGATTCTTAAAACGCCTCGTCAAAAGTTCTTTCGCAATTTCGACTTGTTTATTAGCCTCCTCTTTCAAACGTTGGCGTATACGGTTGCGCGCTTTTGATGTTACAACAATGTTAAGCCAATCTTGCTTAGGTATTTGATTTGGCGAAGTGTTAATTTCTATCTGATCGCCGCTTTGTAACTTATAACGAATCGGAACGTTCTTGCCATTTACTTTACCCGATACGCACGTCATACCTACCCTCGAGTGTATGGAAAAGGCAAAATCGAGAACTGTAGCTCCTTGAGGCAATTTGTGCAAATCTCCTTTGGGCGTGAATACGTATATCTCGTCTTCGTACATATCCAACTTAAAGTTCTCCAGCTTTTCTGACAAAGCTAAATCTTGATTTTCAAGCAATTCACGAAGGTTTGTCAACCACTCATCAACTTTATTCTGGCTGCTTTTTACTCCTTTATATCTCCAGTGCGCTGCAAATCCTTTTTCTGCGATTTCATCCATACGTTTGGTACGGATTTGCACCTCTACCCATCGGGATTCGGGTCCCATAACAGTTGTGTGTAATGATTCGTATCCATTACTTTTGGGTATGGAAAGCCAATCTTTTAATCGTTTAGGATTAGGCGTATATATATCTGTTACAATTGAATATACCTGCCAGCATTCTGATTTTTCTTTTTCGATAGGTGAATCGAGTATAATACGTATAGCAAATAAGTCGTAAATATATTCAAAATCTACTTTCTGTTTTTTGAGCTTATTATTTATAGAATAAATTGATTTGACGCGTCCCTTAATGTCATATTTCAAGCCTGTTGCCTTCAGATGTTCTTCGATTGGGGCTATAAATTCGTTAATATAAAAATCGCGTTCTTCTTTACTTTCACTTATTTTTTGTGATACGAAATCATATGAATCTCTGTCCGTATATTTCAGATAAAGGTCTTCCAGCTCTGTCTTGATCTTATATAATCCTAACTTATGCGCCAAAGGAATGTAAAGTGAAGATACTTCGACAGCCAATTGGAAGCGGAGTTCTTCAGAGTAATTATAAGCATTGCGCATCAGATATAGTCTAATGGCTATCATGATGAGAATAACACGTATATCTTCCGCTAAGGATAATAATAGATTGGTATAGTTTTCGGTAGCCAAAGTAGATTGATTGGCTTCCATTTCATTGATCTTAATTAGTCCGTTGATTATTTTGGCGACATCTTTTCCGAATCTTTTTGATACCGATTCT
>CALYRA010000339.1 GCA_945292135.1 uncultured Dysgonomonas sp. | reverse complement strand
AAATATATCAAACGAAATTATGAATCATGGATACAACATTTGGAAGAAGCGCCTTTGCTAAGTCCGAAATTACTTACTCAAAAGGTTTTCCCATTATTAAATCAAGACGAAAAAATATTTGTTTTTTTAATAGACAATTTTCGTTTAGATCAATGGATGGCTGTCAAAGATTTGTTTGCGGTTGATTTCGAAATTGTTCAGGATACCTATTTTAGTATTCTGCCAACTACAACCCAATATGCGAGAAACTCCGTTTTTTCCGGTTTAATGCCTGCCCAGATAGCAAGCCAATACCCAGATTTATGGATAGACGAAGATGATGATGAGGGTAAAAATATCAATGAAGAATTGCTATTGGAAAACCATCTGAAAAAGCTGCGAAAACAAGTCTCATTTTCATATAACAAATTAATGAGTTCAGCATCAGGAGAAAAGCTGATACAACAGATGAATACGCTCAAATCTAATCAACTGAATGTTATAATCATCAATTTTATAGATATATTGTCGCATGCTCGTACCGATTCAAGAATGATAAGGGAATTAGCTGCTGATGAAGCAGCATATATTTCCCTGACGCGTTCATGGATAAAACATTCGAGTACGATAGATATGATAAAAAAAGCCGCATCCATGGGATTTAAAATTATTTTGACGACCGATCACGGCACTATTAGAGTAAAGAGTCCGATTAAGGTCGTAGCCGGAAAAGATGAAATAAATTCTAATATCCGATATAAGGTAAGTAAAAATATCGGCTTCAACCGTAAAGATGTATATGACATTCAAAACCCGGAAAAAATCGGCTTGCCGGCTTCACATTTAAGTACAAAGTATATCTTTGCATGTAGTAATGATTTTATTGCTTATCCCAATAATTTTAATTATTATGCTTCTTATTACGCCGATACATTTCAGCATGGAGGCATTTCGATGGAAGAAATGATCATACCATTCATAACAATGACGAGTAAATAATATATGGAAATTAAGATAGAATCCTTAGATAAAATAAATGATGCCGCTAAAGCATTTATAAAAACAATGGGTGATCATACCATTTTCGCTTTTCGTGGTGAAATGGGAGCGGGAAAAACGACTTTTATCAAAGCTGTTTGTGAAGCTTTAGGGGTGGATGAGGTAATAAATAGCCCAACATTTGCGATTGTAAATGAGTACGGTTCCGCAAATGGAGAATTAATCTATCACTTTGATTTTTATAGAATAAATAGCGTTGAAGAAGCATATGACTTTGGTTATGAAGATTATTTTTATAGTGGAAGCTTATGTTTTATTGAATGGCCTGAACGGATAGAGAGTCTTTTACCAAATAATACAACTAACGTTCACATTTCCGTAAATTCAGATAATAGCCGAATAGTTCGGATAGAATGATTGGTTTAACCAACAAATAAAAAAAGTCTTAGAATTTTCTAAGACTTTTTTTATTTACAATTTAGACGAATTTATTTCTTAGAAATCCAATGTATGCGAACAAAACATAACCATTAATACACAATAACACACAATTATGAAATACAACAAGTGTTGTTTGACACAAGCGTCCGATACATTGGATTCTTCTTTATATCTTATAATTAAAATTTATTATTACTGTCAGTACTTTCTTTAAGTATAGTTTTGTCCTTATAATTTAAGGTTGCTTGTTTTTTCATTATTCCCTACAAAGATAATGAATATTTAATATAAAAGAAATCTATTTAAAGAAAATCACATAAATCATGTGTATTTTCCAAATAGACTTCTATATTAAGAAATATACGATTTCGCCATATATTTCTTTAGTTTTATGTAATTTGTTAAGCGAATCAGCCTTTCAACAAATACTGTTTCAACTTATCGAAGTTATTTGGTAGATTTATACTTTGTTTTTTCCCTTTCATAAATTCTTGTAATTTTTCAGGAATTGAAACAGATTTCCCAGTTATTTTCTCAACGGTTTGTAAGAATTTTGCAGGGTGTGCGGTTTCAAGGAAAACGCCGGTTTCTTCTTTCTCTAAATTATCGACTAAAGCCCGGAATCCGCATGCTCCGTGAGGATCTAATAGATAACCGGTTTGCTCAAAAGTTTCTTTTACAGTATCGGATATTTGTTTATCGGTATAACTGCAACCGCTAATATCTTTAATAATAGCATCGTGAGAATGTCCGTATAAATCTAAAATTCGGGCAAAATTACTAGGATCGCCAACATCCATAGCGTTAGCAATTGTTTGGACTGAAGGGCGAGGAGTGTAAACACCGGATTTGAGATATTGTAAAAATATATCATTCTTATTATTTGCCGCAATGAAACGTTTGACAGGTAATCCCATTTCTTTTGCAATAAGGCCAGCTGTTATATTTCCGAAATTTCCACTCGGAACGCAAAAAACGACATTGTCAGCTTTGTCTCGTTTTTTGAGCTGAGCATAAGCGTGAAAATAATAAAATGCTTGAGGAAGAAACCGAGCTACATTGATAGAATTGGCAGAAGTGAGATTTAATTTTTCATTCAACTCTTTATCCAAAAAAGCGGTTTTAACCAAAGCTTGGCAATCATCGAATGTACCGTCAATTTCTAATGCGGTTATATTCCGCCCCAAAGTCGTAAACTGACATTCTTGTATCGGGCTAACTTTACCTTTTGGATACAGAACATAAACCTCAATCCCATCTACTCCTAAAAATCCATTCGCAACCGCGCTACCCGTATCGCCGGAAGTAGCAACCAATACTTTAACATCTGTTTGTCCCTGTTTTTGGATAAAATAGGATAAGAGACGCGCCATAAATCTTGCTCCCACATCCTTGAACGCTAAAGTAGGACCATGGTACAATTCAAGGCTGTATATATTATCTATTACATGTACCAACGGCGTATCAAAGGTCAATGTATCATATACGATTTTTTTGAGAACTTCAGCCTCTATATCATC
>CALYRA010000338.1 GCA_945292135.1 uncultured Dysgonomonas sp. | reverse complement strand
ACCCGATGCACCTTTCAGTAAATTGTCAATACAAGATATCAAAAATAATTTATTATTATGTTTTTCCAAATATAAAATACATTTGTTTGTATTGACTACCTGTTTCATGTCAGGATTTTTATCTGTCACAAACACAAATGGAGCATCTTTATAATATTCTTTGTACAGTTTATATGCTTCATCCAAAGTTCCGCCATATTCTAAGTAAGCGGAAATAAAAATACCTCTGGTATGACTACCCCTAACGGGGATGAAGTTAATATCTTTGTCGAATCCCGGATATAAACTTTCGAGAGATTGCCTAATTTCGGTTAAATGCTGATGCGTAAATGCTTTATATACGGAAATATTGTTTTCCCGCCAACTGAAATGAGTTGTCGCTCCGGGTTTTACGCCGGCGCCTGTCGAACCTGTAATCCCATTGACATGAATTTCCGAATTTAACAATCCTGCTTTTGCCAATGGCAACAACGCCAATTGAATCGCAGTCGCGTAACAACCCGGATTAGCAATATATTGAGCTTTTTTAATTTCATTTTTATTTATTTCAGGCAAACCATATACAAACCTGTTCCCTTCTTTTTTGTGGCGGTAATCAGTCGATAAGTCTACAACTTTGAGGTGGTTAGGGATTACATTCGTTTCAAAGAATTTTTTTGTATCTCCGTGAGCTGTACAGAAGAATAGTACGTCTATTTTATCATACGGAAACAAATCCGTAAAATTCATTTCAGTTTCACCCAATAGACCGCTGTGTACATCGTAAAGTTTATTTCCGGCATTGCTTGAACTGTTTACAAATACCAATTCTACCTGAGGATGATTAAGCAGTATACGTATCAACTCTCCGGCAGTATAACCTGCGCCACCTATTATTCCGGCTTTTATCATAATGTAAACGGTTTAATTTATAAATTCATATTTCAAAATTACCCTGCTATTCGGCAGATAATATACTTTAATTTTTTTATTAGTTACGGTGTCTTTCATTGATAAATTTGACTGATAATTTTTTAACTCTTTGTATTGATATTCATTCAATTCTAAAAATTCGTAGGATGATAAACCTGTCCGTTTTTCATCAACCGGAGTATATGTATCAACAAACTTTTTAAAATAATAACCATCATTTTTTTTAACCGGAGTATATGTATATAGCCTATATTCATTGCGTATACCCTTTCTTCCACGATATGTATATTTTTTATACCTCGTTATATCCGAAGTTTCTATAAGATATTCTTTTTTTACAATATATCGCATATCCAAAACAAAGGGATATAAGAAATAAGCGCTCAAGGCAAATATAGCTGTAATTTCAATTAAACCAATATATTGCATAAGGGTATTATACTCTTTCTTTAGCGTTTCTTTTCTTTTTTCCTTTTCAAATTGGAATACCCCCAATATAAGAAAAAATAATACAAAACATAGAATTAATGTGATATTTATAAAGCGATAGAAAAATGTTGCATAAAGAAAGTCTGGAAAAAAGAAATTTAACGGGCAAAAATATAAATTATACCAAAACCATTCACGAAGATCCGGATCGAAGCCCGAAGCTATAAATATTATCATTGTTATAAAAAAAAATATACTAAGACATATCGTAAGACATATCCTACCTAAGCTATTTTTCTTCTTCGAATTTTCTTTTTTTTGATTTTTATCCATAATATTTATTTTTCTATAACTTTGGCGTTCGATTCGATATTCGTCATAAGCGGCGCTATGTATTGGCTTCGGGTAGTTACAAATACCAATTCGACCTGAGGATGATTAAGTAATTATGAATATCAACTCTCTGCGGTATAACCTGCTTAATCTATTTTTCGGGCTTTTATCATAATGTAAACGGTTTAATTTATAAATTCATATTTCAAAATTACCCTGCTATTCGGCAGATAATATACTTTAATTTTTTTATTAGTTACGGTGTCTTTCATTGATAAATTTGACTGATAATTTTTTAAATCTATGTATTGATATTCATTCAATTCAAAAAATTCGTAGGATGATAAACCTGTCCGTTCTTCTTCAATCGGAGTATATGTATCAACAAGCTTTTTAAAATGATAACCAATATTTTTTTTAACAGGAGTATATGTATATAGCCTATATATATATTTTTCACCCTTCCTTCCATTATATGTATATCTTTTATACCTCGTTATATCCGAAGTTTCTATAAGATAATCTTTTTTTACAATATATCGCATATCCAAAACAAAGGGATATAAGAAATAAGTGCTCAAGGCAAAAGTAACTATAACTACAATTAAACCAAAATATCGCATATAGGTATAAAACTCTTTCTGTGACCCTTCTTTTTCTTTTCTTTTTTTCTTTTCGTATCGGAATACCTCCGGTATACTAAAAAATAAAATAAAACATGTAATTAATATGATATTTATACAGCGATAGAAAAATGTTGAATAAAGAAAGTCTGAAAAAAAGAAATATAACGGGCGATAATATAAATTATACCAAAGCCATTCACGAAGATCCGGATCCAAGCACGAAGCTATTAATATTATCATTATTATTAAAAAACATATACTAAGACATATACTAAGACATATACTAATACATATACTACCTAAGCTATTTTTCTTCTTCGAATTTTCTTTTTTTTGATTTTTATCCATAATATTTATTTTTCTATAACTTTGGCGTTCGATTCGATATTCGTCATAAGCGGCGCTATGTATTGGCTTCGGGTAGTTACAAATACCAATTCGACCTGAGGATGATTAAGTAATTATGAATATCAACTCTCTGCGGTATAACCTGCTTAATCTATTTTTCGGGCTTTTATCATAATGTAAACGGTTTAATTTATAAATTCATATTTCAAAATTACCCTGCTATTCGGCAGATAATATACTTTAATTTTTTTATTAGTTACGGTGTCTTTCATTGATAAATTTGACTGATAATTTTTTAA
>CALYRA010000337.1 GCA_945292135.1 uncultured Dysgonomonas sp. | reverse complement strand
GTCGTTCCGAAGAAGCTATTATCAATGATTTAATATCACAAGGCATGACCGAAGTTGATGCTACAGATCTTGTATATGAAATTTCTTTTTCATCCGATCCCGAGGTGAATATTTCCTCCAACAATGGGATTACCTTAATGATTCTCGGTGCTATTTTAATAATCATTGGTTTAATCTTTCTAATGTTAATGCTGTCAACGGGAAGAATTAGCATTTTTCGGATTGGGTGGCTTATTATCTTAGGAATTGGAATTTTGATGAAAGGTCACTCTGCGTATTCTAACAGATAAAAATATATAATATAACTATGGATAAAATAAAAGAAATAGGGCAAAAAGCAGAAACAAAAATGCAAAGCTCAATTGAGTTTTTAGATGAAACATTGGCGCATATCCGCGCCGGAAAAGCAAATCCTCGTATACTTGATGGAATTAAACTTGACTATTACGGAACTTTAACCCCATTGAGTGGAGTTGCCGCAATTAATACCCCTGATGCTCGTACTATTGTTGTACAACCTTGGGAAAAACAAATGTTGAAAGATATAGAAAAAGCTATCATGGATTCGGACGTAGGTATTACTCCGGATAATAATGGGGAAATTATCCGCCTGAATATTCCTCCATTAACAGAAGAACGTCGTAAGCAATTAGTTAAGCAGGCAAAACAAGAAGCCGAAGAAGCTAAAATAAGCGTTCGTAACGCTCGTCGCGATGCCATAGATTCTATAAAAAAATCTGTTAAAGAAGGAGTTGCGGAAGATGTTGCAAAAGATGCGGAAAACGAAATGCAAAAACTTCATGACAGATATATCAAAAAGATAGATGAAGTATTCGCAGCAAAAGAAAAAGAAATATTAACAATATAATCTTGCAAAATATGATTGGAAACTCAAGGCTTTTCAAAGGCTTTGGGTTTTCATTATTTAATAACATATCTTTGGATGCGGAAAGGATTAGTAATAAAAAATACAGGAAGCTGGTACCTGGTTCGTACAGATGACGGACAAGACATAGAGTGCAAAATAAAAGGGAGTTTTCGCCTTAAAGGGATTAGAAGCACAAATCCGGTTGCCGTAGGAGATAAAGTCCGGATTATAGCAAATGCCGAAGGTACGGCTTTAATTACAGAAATAGAAGATCGTAAGAATTACATTATCCGAAAAGCTTCCAATCTGTCAAAGCAGTCGCATATAATAGCGGCGAATTTGGATCTTTGTTTTCTAATAGTCACTATCACACATCCTGTAACTTCGACCGTATTTATTGATCGCTTCTTAGCAGTTTGCGAAGCTTATGGAGTTCCCGTTAATCTCGTTTTTAATAAAACGGATATTTATAATGAAGAAGAGACTGAATATATGAATGCCTTGATCGACTTATACGAACACATAGGTTATCATTGTATAAAAATTTCAGCCTTGCGTCATCAAAACCTTGAACATCTGAAACTGCTTATTCAGAATAAAATAACCTTATTTTCAGGAAATTCAGGCGTGGGTAAATCCACATTGATCAACAGTCTGATCCCGGATGCAGAATTACGAACAGGGACAATATCAGATTATCACAGCAAAGGAATGCATACCACTACTTTTTCGGAAATGATTGAATTAGACGAAGGCGGCTTTATTATAGATACGCCGGGTATCAAAGGTTTCGGAACAGTAAACATGGTCAAAGAAGAAATTTATCATTACTTTCCGGATATTTTTAAGTTTTCAGCAAAATGTCGTTTCAATAATTGCTTACATCTTAATGAACCCGGCTGCGCTGTTCGTGAGGCAGTTGAAGAACATTATATAAGTGAGAGCAGATATAAGTCGTACCTGAATATAATGCAAGAAGAGTTGGATGAGAAATACCGCAAATGAAAAACTTGTCAGCTTGAGATTTAACGTAAAATCTTTTCTTGTTTTTGTTTTTATTTTAGTGGTGGAGTTTATAATAGCTTTATTTATCCATGATGCAATAATACGACCTTATGTAGGGGATATTTTGGTAGTGATACTTATTTACTATTTCATAAAGAGTTTTGTTCGAACCAAACACATATATTTAGTCATAGCCGTATTATTGTTTTCATATTTTACAGAATTTGCACAGTACCTTAAAATAGTAGAAATACTTGGTTTACAAGATAACCGATTGATGCGTACAATAATTGGCTCCGTATTTAGTTGGGGAGATATATTTTGTTATACGATAGGCGCGGTTCTTTGCTACTTTATCGACAGACCCAAAAATATTCGATAAAAGTTCCTCGCTATTAAAAAAAAGATTATTTTCAACCTTTGAATGACAAATATCTTATTAACTTGAAATAAAAAATAGTTAAGATATTTAAAAAATATTTTAATACGCGAATGATAGAATTATTGAATAAAAGATTTAATCATCTATTAAGTTAGGATATAGAACACGCTGTGAATCTGTTATTTCACTAAAAAACAAAATTACATATCCTGATTTAATTGAACGTTATAGTCAGATATTGGTGATTAAATACGAAACTATTGACATTTAAATATAGAGAAAATCTATTTAAAGCATTACCTTTGATAGAATATTTACAACAAACAAAGGCTACATACACTTGGAAAATAAACATTTTGAAAGAAGTTATATAGTTGTAATTTGAGGGTGAAGAATTAGAACGAATAAAATCAAATAATTTATGTCCGAATTATTTTCTGCCGACAATGCAATATTGCTTTTTCAATTGCTGTATGCTATTACGGCATTGGGAGTTATTGTAGTTATCGTGTCCGAAAATAGGAATCCGGTCAAAACAATGTCTTGGATTCTGATACTTCTTTTCTTACCGTTATTTGGGCTTATTATATATTACTTCTTTGGAGAAGACGGGCGTAAAAAACGTCTTATTTCCCATCGAATGTTTAACCGTTTAAGTCAGAAAGCGATAGATAGAATTGAGCCAAGCGGAGAACCAATAGCGCCGGA
>CALYRA010000336.1 GCA_945292135.1 uncultured Dysgonomonas sp. | reverse complement strand
ATTAAATGCGTATATATTAATAACTTTTTAAAATGACATAAATTTCTAAAGAATGAGAAAAATAACATTATCTTTTGTTGTTTTCGTAGCATCATTGCTTTTGATAGCATGTAACAACAAAAAACAAGAAGAAAAAACCGAATCCGAAACAAATAAAAATTTTACTTACGAAGTGGACGAATTTGCAGACATACAAATCTTACGGTACAAGGTACCCGGATTTGAATCATTGACATTACAACAAAAAACCCAGTTATACTACCTATCAATGGCAGCAATAGAGGGACGTGACATATTGTTTGATCAAAACAATAAGTACAACTTAGCCATACGACGTACATTGGAAGCAATATATCTTAATTACAAGGGAGATAAGGCATCAAATGATTACAAAGAATTTGAAATTTATCTCAAACGAGTATGGTTTTCGAATGGCATACATCACCATTATGGCGAAGAAAAATTCCTACCGGGATTTTCTAAAAACTTTTTTGTTGAACAAGTCAAAAATTTACCTGCGACAGAAGTTCCGACAAAAGAAAATCAATCAGTCGATGAATTTATTACGATGATATCTCCCGTTATATTTGATCCGGCAATTATGTCGAAGAAGGTTAATAAATCCGCTAAAGATAAAATTCTCGCTTCAGCCAACAATTATTATGGTGATGGGGTTACGCAAAACGAAGTCATAGACTTTTACAATAAAATGAAAAATCCAAACGAACAACATCCCATACCCTACGGATTAAATAGCCGATTGGTAAAAGAAAATGGTAAGTTGGTCGAAAAAGTATGGTTTGAAAACGGATTATATTCCGATGCTATCAAACGGATTATATTTTGGCTCGAAAAAGCTTTATCCGTTACCGACGTTCGAGACAAGAAACAGCAAGAGGTTATTTCCAAACTTATATTTTTCTATAAATCGGGAGATTTGAAAAACTATGATGAATATGCTATCGCTTGGGTAAATGACAATGCGCTAACGGATTTTGTTAATGGATTTACGGAAGTATATGGTGATGCCTTAGGAATAAAGGCAAGTTGGGAATCTATTGTAAATTTTAAAAATTTAGAAGCTACAAAACGCACAGAAATAATTAGCGCAAATGCTCAATGGTTCGAAAACAATTCTCCGATAGATAAAAGATTTAAAAAAGAAGAGGTCAAAGGCGTTTCAGCGAAAGTTATCACTGTCGTTCAATTAGGAGGTGATTGCTATCCTGCCACTCCTATCGGAATCAACCTTCCTAACGCTGATTGGATAAGAAAAGACTATGGTTCTAAATCGGTGACAATCGAGAATATTATGGAAGCTTACGACCAAGCGGGATTACATACCGGATTTAACGATGAATTTGTCTGGAGCGAAAAAGAAATTGGTTATCTCAAAGATTATGGATTTATCACAGATGTACTTCATACAGACTTGCACGAATGTCTTGGACATGGTTCCGGAAAGTTATTGCCGGGAACTGATCCCAATGCTTTGGGTGAAACAAGTTCTGAAATAGAAGAAACCCGCGCCGATCTGTTTGGTCTATATTACTTAGCTGATCCTAAACTTGTAGAACTGGGAGTTATTCCAAATGCTGAGGCTTATAAAGCAGAGTATTATAAATTTATGATGAATGGACTTATGACTCAATTAGTGCGCATTGAACCGGGAAAAGATATTGAAGAGGCTCACATGGTTAACCGTCAATTAATAGCCAAATGGGTATTGGAAAAAGGAAAAGCTGATAATGTTGTTGAATTTAAAATACGTGACGGTAAAACATTTGTTGTAATAAATGATTATGAAAAGTTACGTTCTTTATTTGGTCAACTTCTTGCAGAGATTCAGCGCATAAAATCGGAAGGTGATTTTAAAGCAGCTAAATCTCTTGTCGAAAATTATGGCGTTAAAGTCGATCAGAAATTACATAAAGAGGTTTTAGAAAGATATAAAAACTTAAATATGAAACCTTATAAAGGATTTGTTAACCCTACATTTGATATAACAGAAGATAAGGATGGCAAAATAACTGATGTAAAAATTAATTATACGGAAGGTTATATTGATCAGATGTTACGTTATTCCAGAGAGTTTTCGACTCTACCTACATACAATGAATAAATAATAATGTTATATATATAGTAAAGATCGGATGGCTAAAAGCATATTCCGATCTTTATTTTTTGTTATCCTTTATTTTTTGTGAAAAGCTTCTCTATATAAGAAAACGACATGATCAGGTCAATTTAAAATCTATCGACACTTGGGTCGACTAATGATTTCTACAATAAACTAATTCTTACGTAATAGCAGAAGGTTGAATCAATAGTTCCCTTTATCGCCATTTAAACAGGTGATTATGCTTGACACATTAGAAAGGTAAAAGGGAATATTCGGACTGCGTCGTCAATGGCTGTATTCCTATTTAAAGGTAACAACGTACTATGTTCTTAAATTAATCCTTTTATTAAAATAAATAGTCTAAAAAGCAGTTTAATCTATTAAATATGAAAGGCATTTCAAATACAAATTGACTACAAATTATATTACTTCCAATTTGTTTTTCTCCATCCATCCGACATTTCCATCTGCAATTTCAATTTCGCACCAACCTCTGTCTTCTTTGGTTATACGAATCTTTGTTCCTGAATGCAAAAGAAAAACCTCTTTACTATTAACATCGGGTGAGCTACGGACGGGAACTGAAGCTGATATAACTATCGCTGAATTTCTGTTCATGACGTGACTTTTCTGACGGTATGAAAAGATATTACTAAATATAACAAGAACCATTAATAAAATCCCGGTGTAAAATGCAATCTGTTTAGAAAGCCTCGTCTTCGTGAAGAAAAACATGAATAAGCATGCTATAAATAATATAAAACATATAACTGCAAACCATGCCCAAGAATTGGAAGACATCAGATTTTGTATCGCTTGAAACCATGAACTCAAAAAAGTAGTATTATTTACAACTATTT
>CALYRA010000335.1 GCA_945292135.1 uncultured Dysgonomonas sp. | reverse complement strand
ATGCAAAGGTAATATGTTTAATGCGTATTTATAACGCACAATGGATAGTTTTTTTTATAAAAATTTCAAAAAAAATAAAATTTTAATAAAAAATACCGATAAATTGTAAGGATTTTGATTTTTTGGCGTCATATAAACAAAAATATGAATTTCGACTTAAATTTGAGTTATATTAAGAATAAGAACAACTAAAGCAATCAATAGTGATAAAAATTAGAGATTTAAATAAAACCTATTATAGCGGAGCACCATTGCATGTACTTAAAGGTATTAATTTAGATATAGATAAAGGAGAATTTGTTTCTATAATGGGAGCATCGGGTTCGGGGAAATCTACATTGCTTAATATATTGGGAATACTGGATACATACGATACAGGCAGTTATTATCTTAACAACGTATTGATAAAAAATCTAAGTGAAACAAAAGCTGCTGAATTAAGAAACCATCTGATTGGGTTTATTTTTCAGTCTTTCAACCTTATATCATTTAAAAATGCCCTTGAAAATGTAGCCCTTCCTCTTTACTATCAAGGTATGAATCGGAAAAAAAGAAACGAAGTCGCTATGGAATATTTGGACAAAATGGGATTGGCGAGCCATGCTAAACATATGCCTAATGAGCTATCAGGAGGACAAAGACAGCGTGTAGCAATAGCTCGCGCCTTAATTGCACAACCTCAGATAATATTAGCGGACGAACCGACAGGAGCATTAGATAGCAAAACATCATTTGAAGTAATGACGCTACTGCGTCAAATTAATAAGGATGATGGTATGACAATGATAATTGTAACTCACGCTCAAGAAGTTGCAGACGCTACAGATAGAGCCATACATATTAAAGATGGAGTTATAGGTTCGATAGAGGTAAATGAGAATCCTGTAATAGATTTTGATCTATAATAAATTATGCTTGATTTTGATTCATTAAGAGAGATAGTTGCAACTATTAGAAAAAACAAAATGAGAACATTTCTCACAGGCTTTGCAGTAGCTTGGGGAATATTTATGCTTATCTTTTTGTTGGCGGCAGGAAATGGGTTGAAGAATGGCGTAAATTCTAATTTCGCAAATAGAGCAAAAAATACTATAACACTTTGGCCGGGTTGGACATCTATGCCCTATGATGGAATGGCGGGGGATAGAAAAATAAAATTCGATCAGAGTGATTATAATCTGATACGTAATAAAATACCCGGTGTAGAATATGTATCGCCCCGCGTTACTCAAAATGTTATCTTATCTTACCAAAAAGAATATGGTTCATGGCGGTTAGATGGCGTTTCGCAAGATGCCGCTTATATAAATAACATAGAAATAACAAGCGGAAATGGTCGTTTTATAAATAAAATGGATGTTGACAACAGGCGTAAAGTTATTGTAATCAGCACAGAAATGAAGAAAATTTTATTTAAAGAACAGGATCCGATAGGAAAATATGTTATTGCAGATAATCTGGTATATCATGTCATAGGTGTTTATGATAATAAAAATCAATATCAAAATAATCCGCCTGCTTATATTCCATTCAGTACAGCTCAAACGTTGTACAATAAAGGATGGGGATTTCGGCAGATAGATTTTACGATGAACGGTCTCAAAACGATCGAAGCTAACGAAGCATTTGTCGAAAAACTTCGTGTTCGTATGGGTATGATGCACAAATTCAATCCTAAAGATAGATCAGCCCTGTATGTACGTAATATGGCTGAATCAGTTCAAGAAACAGAACAAATTTTTAATGCAATTGGATTCTTTATACTTGTTGTTGGTATTTGTTCGTTGATGGCGGGAATCGTGGGTGTTGGTAATATTATGCTTATAACAGTCAAAGAACGGACTAAAGAAATCGGTATACGTAAAGCTATTGGAGCTTCGCCGGTATCGGTTTTAAGATTAATCATATTTGAAGCTATATTTATCACTACAATATCCGGCTATATCGGTTTGCTGTTTGGTATCGGACTTATAGAACTTATATCATATTTGATGTTAATGGGACAAGAAGCAGCGGGAGGAGATGGACCAAGCGTATTCAAGGATCCTTCCGTAGATTTGGGTACAGTTGTCATGGCTACAGTTATTATGATTATAGCCGGAGTTTTAGCCGGTTTAATTCCGGCATTGCGCGCAACACGTATTCGTCCGATAGAAGCAATGAGAGAAGAATAATTTTATGATTAAGATATTTGATTTAGATGTATGGCAAGAGATATGGGTAACAATTACCCGTAACAAGTTACGTAGTATACTCACCGGATTTGGAGTATTTTGGGGTATATTTATGATGGTTGTTCTCATCGGTGTAGGGACTGGTTTTGAAGGAGGTATAAGGAGTAACTTCGATGGACTAGCTTCTAATGCATGTTTCTTTTATTCTAACAGAACCAGTGTACCATATAAAGGCTATAGAAAAGGACGTCAGTGGGATATGAATAATAGGGATATTAAATTGATTCGGGAAAGAGCCGAATCTGTTGATCTCCTTTCCCCAATGCTTTTTGGTTACAGTTCGGATAAGAATGTGGTACGCGGTGTCAAATCCGGCGGATATAGTGTTGTCGGGGTATATCCCGCGCATTTTGAAATCTTAAAGCAGACTATACACTATGGGAGATTGTTAAATAATCTGGATGTAGATGAAAACAGAAAAGTATGCGTAATTGGTATTGAAGTTTATCAAACATTATTTAACATAGGTGAAAATCCGATCGGGTCGTATATTCGTGTCAATGGAATTTATTTTCAAGTTGTGGGTGTCATAACCCCTGTATCGGAAGATGTGCAACTAGGTTCAGATACAAAAGAGTCTGTTTATATTCCCTTTTCTACAATGCAGAAAGCTTTTAATCAGGGAGATATAATCCATTTTATGGCATGTACGGTAAAGCCCGGATTTTCGGCGAAAGATGCGGAAGAAGAAGTGAAAACTATTCTTAAGGTTGCTCATGATATATCGCCGACAGATCAAAAAGCTATAAATCTTT
>CALYRA010000334.1 GCA_945292135.1 uncultured Dysgonomonas sp. | reverse complement strand
TATACAAAAATAAAAAAGTCTTAATAGAATAACATCATTAAGAGATTTAATGTTCGGATTGTTGGTTATATCACTCAATAATTTTGTGTATTTTTGCAAGAATATAAATAAAAAGATAGCCATGATACAATCAATGACAGGTTTTGGAAAAGCTACGGATGAACTAAAGCAACGTAAAGTTACTATAGAAATCAAATCGCTTAATAGTAAGCAACTTGATTTATCAGTCCGCATACCCAATATATACAAAGAGCATGAAATGGCTTTGCGAAATTATATAGCACGCAGCTTAGAACGAGGTAAGGTTGATTTTTTAATATACATCGAAAATACTGGCGCTGAAGCATTAAGTAATATTAATCAGGCTATACTTGAAGCCTATTATCTACAAATAAAAGAATCCGCTCAAAATTTAGGAATAAGCGTACCTTCCGATTGGTTCCAGACTTTGCTCCGATTGCCGGATGTAATGAAACACGATATTCAGGAAGCGGATGAAGAAGAATGGAAAGCTGTAATGAATATTATAGATAACGCTTTAATACAGCTTAAATCTTTCCGAATACAGGAAGGCAAAATGTTGGAAAATCTTTTTGTAGAAAAAATAAATAATATATCTTCTCTCCTAAAAGAAATCGAGATTTATGAAAATGACCGTATTGATAAAATAAAAAGCCGCATAACAGAAAATCTTGAAAGTTTAAATATCGATTATGACAAAAACCGATTCGAACAGGAAATGATATATTATATCGAAAAACTTGATGTAAATGAGGAAAAGAGCCGTTTGGCGAATCATCTCAGCTACTTTTTGGAAACGATGAAAAAAGATTCGGGACAAGGTAAAAAACTGGGATTCATCGTTCAAGAAATCGGTAGAGAAATAAATACTCTTGGTTCTAAATCCAATAACGCCGAAATGCAACAAGTCGTAGTCCGTATGAAAGACGAACTTGAACAAATCAAAGAACAAGTTTTAAACGTTCTATAAATATATTAATGTGTAAATGGGGAAACTCGTTATTTTTTCAGCGCCATCGGGAGCAGGTAAATCGACAATCGTAAATTATTTACTCTCCCAAAATCTAAATTTACAATTCTCAATATCAGCGACAAGCCGTCCTCCAAGAGGAACTGAGAAACATGGTATAGAATATTATTTTCTTTCACCAGAAGAATTTCGCCAAAAAATAGACAATGATGAATTCTTAGAATTTGAAGAAGTTTATAAAGATCGTTTTTATGGTACATTAAAATCAGAAGTAGAACGTATAACTAATAATGGGAGAAACGTATTATTTGATGTAGATGTTGTAGGCGGATGCAATATTAAAAAATATTATGGCGACAAGGCGCTATCTATCTTTGTTGAACCACCTTCGGTCGAGGAGTTACGCAAAAGATTGGAAAATAGAGGGACGGACTCTCTTGAAATCATTTCGGACAGATTGGCTAAAGCCGCTATTGAAATGACGTTTGCGAGTCAATTTGATAAGATTATTATTAATGACAATTTAGACGGCGCAAAAGCCGAAGTCCTAAAAATTGTAACAGAATTTCTATCCAGATGAATATAGGAATCTTTTCAGGCTCATTCAATCCTATCCATATAGGACATCTGATTTTGGCAAATTACATAGTTGAATTTACCGAAATAGATGAAATCTGGTTTGTCGTCAGTCCTCAGAATCCTTTAAAAAAAAGTCAGGATTTATTAGAGGAAAACGTACGGTTTCACATGGCTCAATTAGCCTTGGAAGGTTATCCTAAAATGAAAGCATGCGACTTTGAGTTTTCATTGCCACGTCCTTCGTATACAATAAACACTTTGGATGAATTTCAGAAATCGTATCCGCAAAACCATTTCTATCTTATCATTGGAGCTGATAATTGGGAAGATTTTACCAAATGGAAAGACCATGAAAAGATAACTGACAGTTTTAAGATTAAAATTTATCCGAGATCAGGTTATCGGCTCGTTATACCTTCCAAATTGAAATATAAAGTGGAGGCTTTGGATTCGCCTATAATTGACATATCATCGACATTTATACGCGAAGGACTTTCAGAAAGTAAATCTATGAAGGCATTCTTGCCTGAAAGCGTCTATGAATATATAGAAAAAAATAATTTATATAAACTCATGTTATGAATTACCAAGAAGCATTAGCCGCAGATTTAAAGATCAGGTTACAACGTGTTCAAAATGCTATCCAAGCAAATGGGAATGATGCTTGCGTATTAGCAACCGGCGTAAATATATTTTATATTACAGGTCGCGTTTATAATGGATATTGTTTTATTCCTGCTGAGGGTAAACCAATTCATTTCGTAAAAAGACCTCAAGATATTGATTTTGAAAATACAATATTTATCCGTAAGCCGGAGCAAATTATAGAAGAATTAGAAAAAAGAAATATCGCTTTGCCCCAAAATGTACTCCTTGAATCCGATATACTGCCTTATAGTGAATATATGAGGATTGCGAATACATTGCAAGCCCCAAAATTCGGAAACGCATCTGTATTTATGCGTCAAATACGATCTGTAAAAACAGAATTTGAATTAACGCAAATAAGGAAGTGCGCCCGAAGTCATGAAGCTGTTTACAAACAAATACCGTCGGTTTTTCGTAGAGGAATGACAGATATCGAACTACAAATTGAAATCGAGCGTTTGATGCGACTACATGGTTCTTTAGGAATATTCCGTAGTTATGGTATGAATATGGATATTTATATGGGCAGCTTATTAACAGGCGAGAACGCAGAAGCTGCTTCACCATTTGATTATGCTTTAGGCGGACAGGGAGCAAATCCGATTTTGCCTTTAGGCGCTTCGGGAAATAAAATAGAGGAGGGACAAGCCATCATGGTAGATATGGCCGGAAACTATACTCCATGGATGACTGATATGACACGTGTCTTCTCTGTAGGTAAAACAAGCGAATTAGCTTACAAAGCCCATGAAGTATCACGCGACATTCATA
>CALYRA010000333.1 GCA_945292135.1 uncultured Dysgonomonas sp. | reverse complement strand
AAACCGTCAAGGTTCATGATTCATAGATTAATTTTGTGGAACGATAGGTTTCACAAAATTAATCTATCCGCTTTCGTAAAAAATTAATCAACACATAAAGTCAAAAATTTATTTTATTCAAAAGCTGTATATTATCTTATTTTTATCTTTTAATTGCTATATATGAATTATACTAATCCCAAACTATTTATAGTAACTTTCGTCCTAAGTTTTCAATATTATCAATCCATTTTTTCCGCATTATTTCAGTAGAAGTTTTTACAATCCCGATATAATTAACTTTAATGGGAGCCACCCCACACAATTTCAAACTACCCTTCAATTGATGTTCGCTTGGAGCATTTGACATCAGACGATAATACCATCCGGGTTGGTCTAATGTCGTAATAATACGGGCGGTTTTACCTTTCAGCAATTTTTCATGTTTATAGGTATTGGGTATAGGTTTGTATGTTAATCCCGGTAGAAAAAGACGATCTATGAAGCCTTTTGTTATTGCAGGTAACCCTCCCCACCAAACCGGATAAACCCAAACCAAATGATCCGCCCATTTTAACAATTCATATGCTTTAAGCAAATCTTCTTCCAGTACGGTTCTCTTTTGATAACCATATCTCAAATTTGGATTAAAGTTCAAATCAGCGATTCTAAGTTTCTCTACTTCCGCATTCTGAGTTTTGCTTCCCCTTAAATATGCTTCCGCTAAAGAGAAACATAAACTATCTTCGTTAGGATGCCCGTCTATTATTAATATTTTCTTCATTTTATTTCAATTTTTATTTGTTCATTTTTCTTTAAATTATCAATAAACTCATTATTCTGATAAAGCTGATAACTAAAATATATTTGATTCGGTAGATGACTGTTTAAAACCTTTTCAATATGTAGACAGGTTGATAAGGCTGTTAGATAAGCCTGTCCGGCAGTACATAATAAGCTTATCCTTGACTGTGTTCCATTGGTATGTCGGGCAACTACTTCAAATGCGGTATTGTCTCCGTTTCCGGAAGAGTAGAACAGCTTTTTTCTGGTATTTAAAGACATTCGGTCGAAAATATTAAGTCTTTGCATTATAGCTAATATTTTGGTAACGAAAGAGGAATTATAAGTAATTTTAGCTGATACAGTAGGTATTTTTTCGATCTGATTTAGTATATATACATCGGGAATATCAAAGTTATACACTTTATATTTCTGAGAGTTGAATATAAAATTATATTTTTCGGGATTTTCAAAATGTCGAACAAGTTTCGGCTTCCAATTCTCATAAACAATGAATTTTTTTGAAGCATTTTCCGCCATGAAATCGGCTGAACTTTTTCCCGCTTTATCTTGTAGAGAATAATATATATATACTTTAAGGTCTTTAATGGATATAGCGCTTGTATTATAAGATATTAAAGAGGGTATTATTCCTCCCATCCAACCCGAAGAAAAGATAATCTTGCTATTTATTTCTTCTGTTCTTGCCAAGGCATAAGCCTCTTTCAGACTTTCTGTCGGCTTCGTAATATCAATGTAATCTATCTTATTTTTAACACAAAATCTTAATACATTGTTATTTCGATCAGTCGTACAAAGTACAACCAGAGAAATATATTCTCTTTTTATAATATCGAATGTATCAACATTATCAACGTCAATCTCAAGGTAATTCTCCGAAACTTTCTTTCTTCCTCCTACTAACAGAAGATCATTGGAAAGTTTATTCTTCAATATGGATTTTATATTGTTACCGATAAGTCCCGAACCTCCAATTAAAAGAATTCTATTTTGCATTTTTATTGCAAAGATAGATTGATTGGAAGAGTCGATCAGTAGACAAATGTCTATAAAAAAGTTTTTCTTATCCTTGTCAATTGTCTGGTTGAGATACCCAGATATGATGCGATATAGTGTTGAGGAATTAATGCCAGTTGTCGGGGATAGTTTTTGGAAATATATTCATATCTTCCCAAGCTATTATTTTGTTGATATTTAGCAAAATGTTGTTCCATTTGAATATACTGTTTCTCAATTATTTTTCGCCCAACCTTTTGCCAACTGATGCTCGTATCATACAGACTTTCGAGATCATTATACTTGATTATTTCTATTTCCGATTCGAGCAAAGAGTGAATCGCTTCTTGGGATGATTGTTGTAATATAAAGCTCGAAAAATCACACATAAATTCTCCATCAAAGGCTATGCAACTTGTAACTTCTATCCCATCATTATTTATATGAAAACTTCGTAAAGCCCCTGACCTGACAAAATATAACTCTTCACAAATCGAATTGTTTTGCAATAAAACACTATCTTTTTCTACATTTTTTTTTGTAATATAGTCATCAATAAAATTGAGTTCATTACTGTCAAGAATATTCAAAGTTTGAATATAAGCTTTCATTACATATCATTTTTAGCAAAAATACAAAATATACTAAATTGTTATATCTTATTCATTTTCCTTGATAAATTATTTATTTACCATAAGTGTAAAAAATAATGTTTTGTGAACAAAAATGTATGAACTTAAAACAGGCAAATAGTAGCCCTTTTGTTTATCAACAAAAGGGCTACTATAGTCTTAATGAAATATGGTTATAAACTATAAAAAACTTGGTTAATATTATAAGCTATTTAATACTTCTCTTAAACTATTTGTGCCATTTATAGCAGCAGGAAAGCCCGCATAAACTGTCATAAGTAGCATTATTTCTTTTATTTCATCCGGTGTCAGACCAATATTCAACCCTCCTTCTATGTGAAATTTAAGTTGGGGTTTAGTAGCATTACCCATCGTTGCTAATGCAGCGATCGTAGCGATCTGTCTATATTTTTTATCCAAATTATCACGAGAGAAAATATCTCCATATCCATACTCAATCGTAAATTGAACCAATTCGGGAGAAAAATCCTGATAGGTATTCTTTAGTATTTGCTCCTGCGTTTTCTTCAACATAGCTAAATACTCCGAACCTAAATCATATTTATCAACCTGTGTTCTGA
>CALYRA010000332.1 GCA_945292135.1 uncultured Dysgonomonas sp. | reverse complement strand
AGAAGTAGCCGCTGAAAATATTTTTTCATCTATTACCTCTACTTTTCCCAATTCTGCAAATAGTTCTACAATATTATCCAGCTGTTTCTTATCAGCATTTTTTGAAGCTACAAATGTCATACTTTGTCGCAAGGCGATTGCCGTGTTTGGAATAACTCGAAAAACCGGTTTTCCGCTTATTGTCCAATTTTCTAATTGTTCCAGACTTATTCCTGCCGCTACCGATACAAGAAGTTGTTTAGGATTAGTTAAAAATGATTTATATTGTTTTAAGAAATTTTCAAGAAGCCATGGTTTGATTGCCATGATAACTACATCTGCCTCTGCGATCAATTCATATTGTCCTACAACTGCTTGCAGATTGCAATTTGCCTCTTTCAGTTTGTCTGCGATTTCTTGCCTGCGATTTATTACAGTTATGTTCTCTGGAGTAATTATTCCGCTGTTTGCCAATCCTATAGCAATTGCTCCTCCCATATTTCCGCCGCCTATAATTATTATTTTCATTTTATTACATTTTTTACCATAAAAATAAACAAAAATATTTATACCATGTTTTAGTAAAAGAATAACAATCTAACTTTGAAACAAGTAAACTTATTATTTTATCATTAATGAAGATTAGTAAATCACAGTTATTCAGAAAAAAAGATATTTCAACTATCATCTCTGAAGCCGGAGAAAATAATGGCGAACTCAAAAAGAATTTAACAGCGACCAACCTTGTAACCCTTGGCATAGGTGCAATTGTCGGAACGGGTATATTTGTAATTACGGGTACTGCCGCAGCTAATTTTGCAGGACCTGCCCTTACGATATCTTTTATCATATCCGCTCTGGGATGCGTCATGGCGGGCTTATGTTACGCCGAACTTTCATCTATGATGCCAGTAGCCGGTAGCGTATATTCTTATAGCCACATTACGTTAGGTGAGTTTTGGGCATGGTTTATCGGGTGGATTCTAATTTTAGAATATCTGTTTTCATGTTCCAGCGTCGCAGTAGGCTGGTCGGGTTATATGGTTAGCTTACTAAAAGAGTTTGGATTAATTTTGCCGCCATCTTTGTCCAAAGCTACGCTTGAACATACGGCTGAGGGTTGGGCATTGACAGGGAGTATAATCAATTTCCCTGCGGTATTTATTGTCGCAATTGTGTCTGCCTTGTTATTAGGTGGAATAAAACAGTCCGCAAAGATTAATGGGGTAATTGTTGTAATCAAAGTATCAGTAATATTATTATTTATTGGTTTTGGTTTATCGTACATCGACACTTCAAATTGGACGCCATACATTCCTGAAAATACCGGGGAATATGGACATTACGGAATCAGTGGAATTTTTAGGGGAGCAGCTATTGTTTTTTACGCCTTCTTAGGGTTTGATGCTTTATCTACTGCTGCTCAGGAAACCAAGAATCCGCAAAAGGATATGCCAAAAGGTATTTTAATTTCTTTGGCGATTTGTACTATACTTTATATTTTAGTGACTGCCGTACTAACCGGAATAGTTAATTATAAGCTACTGGATGTCAATGCTCCAATCGCATTGGCTATAGACAGCACCAATGGAAAGTTAAGTTGGCTAAGACCTTTTATTAAATTAGGTGCGGTAGCTGGGTTAAGTTCAGTCATTTTGGTTATGATGTTAGGACAAAGCAGAATTTATTATTCTATTTCTAAAGACGGATTACTTCCAAAGTTTTTTTCGAATATAAGTGATAAACGGGGCATACCACATAACGCAACCATATTTGCAAGCGTAGTTACCGGCATAATCGCAGGATTGTTTCCACTACACGTATTAAGTGAACTGGTTTCGATAGGTACTTTAATTGCGTTTACGATCGTTTGTATTTCGGTTCTCATTTTAAGAAAGACCGAACCGACAATTAATCGTCCTTTCAAAACTCCTTTTGTTCCTTTTATACCAATTTTAGGCGCAATAATTTGTATTCTGCAAATGGTTTCTTTACCGAGTGCTACATGGAAGAGATTAATCGTTTGGATAATACTCGGAATAATCGTATATTTAGGCTACGGAATAAAACATAGTAAAACGCGAATAAAATGAAATTGACATACATATTCCATAGTGGGTTTGCATTGGAATTTTCCGAATATTCAATTATAATTGACTATTATGAGGATACTACGGGTAAAGATAGAGGATATGTGCATGACTATCTTTTAAAAAAGGAATCGCCACTGTATATCTTATCAACGCATTCGCATTTTGACCATTTTAATCCTGAAATATTGGAATGGAAAAAGCTAAAGGATAATATCATTTATATTTTTTCAAAAGATATTCTTAATGAAAATAAAGCAGGTCAAACCGATGCAATCTATTTAGATAAATTAGAAACATACTCTGATAAAAATATAGATATAAAAGCCTATGGTTCTACGGATATAGGCGTCTCTTTTTATATAAAAGCGGATAATAAAAAACTATTTCACGCCGGCGATCTCAATAATTGGCACTGGAATGAAGAATCTACCGAAAAAGAAATAAAACAAGCCGAGTATTTTTATTTACAAGAATTGAACTTGGTATCAAGCGATATTAAATATTTAGATTTAGCGATGTTTCCTTTAGATCCCCGACTGGGTAAAAATTTTATGAAAGGAGCTGAACAATTTATAGAAGCAATAAATGTCAAAATATTTGTTCCAATGCATTTTAGCTCCAACCCTGACAAAATTTCGGCATTTGAACCTATTGCAAAGAAACACAATTCTGAATACATTTGTTGGAAAAATAATGGAGAAAGTATCACTATTTAAAATTTAAATTTCATGGAAATAAGAGGAAGGTTTGACCATTTCAATATCAATGTCACTAATTTAGATAAGAGTTTAACATTCTACGAAAAAGCCTTAGGATTAAAGGAAATCAAAAGAAAAGAAGCAGCAGATGGTTCATTTATTCTTGTTTATCTCGGCGATGGGGTAACATCATTCCGTCTTGAACTTACATGGCTTCGAGACCATGCT
>CALYRA010000331.1 GCA_945292135.1 uncultured Dysgonomonas sp. | reverse complement strand
CCCAATTTTTCTCCTGATGGCAAATATATAGCTTGGCAAAGTATGGAGCATGATGGTTATGAATCCGATAAAAATCGTTTGTACGTAATGGATTTAGCCACTAAAGATAAAATATATGTAACTGAAAATTTCGATTATAATGTAAATGCTTTAACTTGGAATACTGATAATGAAAGTATATACATGATTTCATGTGTAGAAGCCAAAACACATATTTATAAAGTATATATACATACAAAGGAAATTACGGCTTTAACAAAAGGCGATTTTGATTATGAATCGTGTGCAATTGCCGGGGATGATAAATTAATTGCTGTACGTCATTCCTTATCTTGTCCCAACGAAATTTATTCAATCGAAATTAACTCCGGAAAGGTAACCGAATTGAGTCGGGAAAATGAAGATATACTTTCTCAATTAACAATGGGAAAGGTTGAAGAACGTTGGATAGAAACTACTGATAAAAAGAAAATGTTAACATGGGTTGTCTATCCACCTCATTTTGATCCGAATAAAAAATATCCTGCGATTCTTTACTGCCAAGGAGGACCTCAAAGTACCGTAAGTCAATTTTGGTCATATCGTTGGAATTTACAAATGATGGCTGCCAATGGATATATTATTGTTGCTCCTAATCGTCGAGGGTTGCCGGGTTTCGGGAAAGAATGGAATGAGCAGATAAGTGGTGACTATGGGGGTCAAAATATGAAAGACTATCTTTCGGCAATTGACACGGTATCAAAAGAACCATATGTCGACAAAGAAAAATTAGGATGTACAGGCGCTAGCTATGGTGGATTCTCAGTATATTGGTTGGCAGGTAATCATAATAAACGTTTTAAAGCATTTTTTGCGCATGCCGGGATATTCAATTTAGAAGCTCAATATCTTGAAACTGATGAAATGTGGTTTGCAAATTGGGATTTAGGAGGTTCTTATTGGGATAGAAATAATAAAATAGCTCAGCGTACTTATGCGAATTCTCCTCATTTATTTGTGGAACGTTGGGATACGCCTATTATGATTAGTCATGGCGAACTGGATTATCGTATTCTTGCCTCTCAAGGCATGATGGCATTTAATGCGGCAAAATTAAGAAACATTCCGGCTCGCATGTTAATTTATCCGAATGAGAATCATTGGATTTCTCAGCCTCAAAACGGTATTTTATTCCAACGTGAATTTTTTCGATGGTTTGATGAATATTTGAAATAAAATTGATATTTATAATCTACTGATAATAAATACACTAAAAATGCGGCGCAAGAAAAGATCTTTATAAATTGAAAAATACGTCCGAATAAATTTGTATTTTGAAAGAAAGTTTCTATTTTTGCATCGCATTTCAAAGGAAATGCAACTCCAAAAAGGTGTGGTAGTTCAGCTGGTTAGAATGCCTGCCTGTCACGCCGGAGGTCGCGGGTTCGAGTCCCGTCCGTTGCGCCATTATAAAAAGGCTAGTAAGTAATTTTACTAGCCTTTTTTATTTGAATGGTTAATATTAAGAGTTTATTTAACCTCTATCCTATTTTTTAACCTAGTTAGCTAATCTCAATTTGAACTTTTAATATAGCTACTATAAAAAATAACTAACAATGTGGACTTAGACTCCTTCCAAACAGGTTCTCAAGCTAAATAGCAAATATAAATTTTAAAATTTCTCAAAAACTATAGCATGTTTTTAAATAGCTTAAAACAGAATAGACTTTTTGTATTCATTATGATGTTTCCTTTTGAGGTGCCTAATAAAGTTATATTTATTGCTTATTAGATAAGAATACCTCATAAGCTCTTATCAATGCAGTTGAAAAGTATTAAACCACTGGCGACCAAAGATCATAATTCAATAGATATTTATTGTTTTTTCGATGAATTGTTGCAGATGCTGGTAAATTAAAATGCATGCCACTGATTGACAACTGATCCGTAGCAACACGATCTAATAATTTTTTACGCACAGTAGCCGCCTGATGTGGATCACTATCGAAAGCAATCGTCACATCTGGCTGAGCTATTTGTATATAAGGAAAATGGACAAGATCCCCCCAAATAAGAAGAGCATCTTTTTCATCACCAATCAGATAACCGGTATGGCCTGGGGTATGTCCAAATAAAGGAACTGCATTAATACCCGGCAATATGGCTTCATTTTTAAAAGGAATTAACTTATCTTGATAAGCTTTAAAAGCATTCCTCGCAAAATCAGCATTGCGCTTAAATCTATCATTAGAAGATGCATAAATCTTATCATTACACCAAAAATTTAACTCATTTTCATGTATATATATTTCTTGAACATTACGAAAGACAGGATTTGCAAATGGGGCAGCCAAACCTCCTATATGATCAGGGTGTGCATGAGTTAACAATACCGTATCAATTTCAAGTGGATCAATTTCGGCAGCAGCTAATGCCACCTCTAATCGTCCACCCCAACCATTGATTCCACCCGCACCGCTATCCACTAAAATTGTGCGTTTCCCTATTTGTAGCACAAATACATTTATATTAATACACGGCAAAGGGGCAACTCCAGATCTCGCCAATAATGCCTCAGCTTCATTAGCTGCTATGCCATTCAACAATTCAAATGATGCATCAAGATAGCCATCACTGAGCATAGTAACTAATGTATTGCCATAAAGTTTTTTATTAACCGCAGGAGCTTGATAAATTTTATTGTGATTCATAATAACTTCTCATTGAATCTATCTAATTGTCCAACAGACTTTAGATCAATATTGATTGATGAGTCTAACAGAATTTACTGAGTCAGTCCCAACAAAAAACATCTTTCAACTATGCTAATAGAGGTTACAACTATAACCTCCTCTCCTGCCTTTGTTAATTTGTAAAACTTCTAAAGCCATTCGCTTTACCCAGTATTAGTTTTTATGTTTCAGGAAAATTCTTTTTTTAATATCATGAGGCTTAGCAATTGATACTCATAATACTGGCATTATAATAGGTTGCAATTTTATAGTAGACGCTATTAGCCGATACACTTTAT
>CALYRA010000330.1 GCA_945292135.1 uncultured Dysgonomonas sp. | reverse complement strand
GTCGCGTAATAATTCCACCGAACGAACCGTAATGGATCGGTTGTATCCATGATAAGTAAGCATGAGCGACATTAGGAAGATCAGTTTCAGTATTAAAGAGAATATTACCCGAATATTGATCAATAGAAGAAAGTACCCTTCGTCCTTCCTCTATTTTACCCGGATTCTGAGCATTGATTAAGTAAGCGCCCGTCGAATCGCCGGGAAATATAATGGCAGTCACTTTAGCCTCAGGTTCAGCTTTATGAAACGAATTCAAAATATCAGAAACCGGAAGAGTTTTATATTCAACCGAGTAATTAGATTTAGAAGCAAAAATATTCATCAAAAGCTTTGGCGAATATCCTGAAAGCATCAGCATTAAAGGTAAAATCAACAGATTAATGACAAAAGCGCAACCGCTAACCGAAAGCATACTGACTATCGGAAACGTAAATACGCCCAAAATGTTATGCCAAGAACGATTTTGTTGCTTGAAAGAAGACGAAAATTTTACAGTCAATGAAGATTTAACCTGACGAATTTTTTTAGGAAGCCACAAGCGAATCCCGGTAATGGACAAAATTAACAAAATTAACGAAGCTGCTCCCACGATAAACCGACCTGCAACAGGAATCATAAGAGTCCGATGTAACTCCATTACTGAACCAATAAAGCGTCCGAAACGAGGGCGGGTATCAATGATTTCACCAGTAAAAGGATTAATAAAAACTTCCGTTTGAAAATTATCGGTCAATATACGATAGGTGGGATTCAATCCCCCTTTATTTATCATGATTGACTGTGGCGAAAGTTCGGGATGCAGTTCATTAACTAACGACATAATTTCCCCATAACCTTTATATGTACCCTTTTCTTCCACAAAGAATAAATCAGGATTCAGTTTTTGGTCTATTTCGTCCTGAAAAACAAGAATACTACCCGTAAATCCGACAAAAGATACTATAAGACCCGCAATCAGACCCAAATAAAGATGCCATTTTCCCCACCATTTGCGTTGGTGGCTTCCCCATTCTTTAAAAATCATGCTTTATTTACTTTAAACTCCTTGTTGAATTTCCATAATGTTTTGGTAAGCAATATATTGCTTACTACAATAAAAGACAATAAAACAGCTTGAGCCAAATTAAACGGTCGCTCGATAATTAAAGTTTCAAACAGATGAATAATATTCAGAAGTAGAAATAATATACTCCAAATCGTAGCAGACCAAGATAATCCCTTAGAAGAAAAATTCATAAATAACAGAGCAAGTATAAAAGGAGATACTAACGACAGTATCGTAAAGATATGCACGCCCAAAGGAATGACGCCGTTTGCATTTATGATATCCAAGTTTTTCCCATAAAAAACTTCCAATTCATGCAAAGAATTGTGTAATATAAAGCAAACGCCGATCAGCAGCCAGTAAAATATTATTTTAATTTTAGAATCCATAAAAATAATCAGGTTTTAAAAACGTTTTATAATAGAAAAGGAGGATATTGACAGAATAAACGCATTATCGAATTACACAACCAGATACCCTCCATGATAAAAGAGTTTTAAATAATCTTTAGGTTCAATCAATCAGTTATTTATTAACAACCAGTTTGCAAAAGCCCCATAAAATACCTCCTGAAGCAACATTAAAGGCTTGTTTGACCGAATTATTGTTATCCAAAACGTAATATCCGTTCTTATCAGCATTATTTATGACTCTGAAATAAACCTTGCCGTCAATAACCGTAATAGCTTGGGCGCACTGGAAAGGATAAGTCGTAGATGGAATATCAGATAATTTGGAAGGACCTCGACTAATATTTTCTTTATCGAACGAATAATAGTTATATGAAACATCGGTTAATAAAGTACCATACGAAAGAGCCTTATCACTCATCACAGTATACAATTTATTGTCCTTAACGCACACGGCGGCAAATGAAGTTCCCTTTGTGTAATCATCAGCTTTGATTATCCATTCATGATCAAAATCAGAATCGCCTTTTTTTATTCTTACAATTGCCGAACCATTAATAGCGCCTGTCGCGCCAAAGCCATGAGAGCAAAGATATAATGCCCCGTCATCACCCAAATTCCACATTTGGTTTTCATTTCCCGGATATCCGATGTAACTGATACCATTGCGGCGAATTGTTTTTTCATATTTTCCGCTTGCTATATCAATGACGGCTAATTCGACAAAACCCAGAGGAGAGTTGGTAAAGAAATTTCCTTTCTTCTCATCTTTATTAGAAAATACGTCAACATACAATTTGCCTTCTTTGGCTATTATCAGACATGTACCAACATCTTGATAACCATATTTCAAATCACGTACGGCGCTCACGTCAATATCTCCGGTACGTTCCATTGTGGAGGGGTTAAACTTCTGTATCTTCAATAGACCCCGATCCGTATCAACATAAAATCCGAGTGTTTCGTTATAAATATAAAAGTTTGAATTCAACCCTGAAGAAATACGTCCGTCTTCTACTAAATTACCCGCTTCATTAACAGAATATCTGACCAAATCATCTTTACTTTGACTTGCTAAGCTTGAACGTTTGAATATCCATTTGCCGAAGCTTTGCATTCCATTTGATTGCATCGCCAACGAACCCGATTTAATATTTTCGATTACGCCGGATGGCATTTCAGTATAAGTTGTTACGTAGCCAACATAAGGAGAAGTTGTCATATCTCCCGTAAGCAAAGCATAATAGCTACTGCTCTTTTTCTCATCGATCGGATCATCATTGCTGTCGGAACAAGCCGACAAGAATAACGCGAACAATAACCAAACGATTAACGTGTTTGTTTTATAATATTTACGCATAATGTATATTTATTTAAATTATATAATATGTTAATTAATAGCATGACTTATTTTTATATGAGTATTGAGACTTGCATTTCGGATAAAGTAATTGTCATAAATTGTAGCGTCGAAAACATGTTCCTCTTATATCCTCAGGGTTAAATCTCCGGCTTTATTCACTTGCCGTATATATCCCGAACTTTGTACGTTTCGGTTAGGAAAAACAATAGTATCTAT
>CALYRA010000329.1 GCA_945292135.1 uncultured Dysgonomonas sp. | reverse complement strand
ATGATAACTTTGTCTATGCAATATTCTAAGCTCAATTAATTTATATATGAAAAAAAGTTTTTTGACCTTTTTACTCAAATGTATAATTATCATATCGCCCTTCTTGATATTGTTCGTTTACTATTATTTGGAAGATCCTTTTATGGTCATTCATAAATACAGGAACTATGATAAATCAATCTTGGTTCTCAACTCTAACGTTGTAGGATGGAATACTTATCTGAATCACAAAGATTCTTTAAAATATGATTCTTTTATTTTTGGTAATTCATGTACCATGGCTTTTAAGTGCAGCGATTGGGGCAAATATCTCGATGCAAACGACCATGCTATCAGGTTATATTGCGAATCAGAGAACATTTCAGCCATATATTACAAATTAAACGCTCTGGACGAAGGTGGAGCAAATATTAAGAACATATTATTAGTCGTAGATAATTCTATTTTTGAACAAGCTGCCATCCAATATGGCGCTCGTCGTATACTTACTCCCGAAATATCGAATATAAGTAATTTTGAATTTCAGTCTACTTTTATTCAAGCTTTCTTTACTCCGAAATATTTTGTTAAATACATAGATTATAAGATATTTCATAAATATCGAAGGGGTATGTCAGGTATTATAAATCCTTATAAAAATACAATCGACAGCGTCAATTGTGATTTTTACAGCCCTCTCGAACTTGAGATAGAAAAGAAAAAAGAAAAATATTGGACAGAAGATGAAGGTCGTTTCAAAATAACCCGTGAAACAGATATAGAACAGCCTGAAGTTATAAACGTAAGAGAAAAAAGCATATTGGAAGATATTAAAGTTATTTGTCAAAAACATGATACCAATATTAAGGTAATAATAACTCCGAACTTTTACAGACAGAGATTCAATACTAATGATAGAACGATAATAGAATCTATATTCGGAAGAAGTAATGTCTTTGATTTTAGCCAAATACCTGAATATAGCGACAAGCATTACTTTTATGAAAAGACGCATTTTCGCCCTATCCTTGGCGAGTTAATGCTAAAGCAGGTATATAATAATCCAATTCAAAGTTCAAATTAAAACATTAGCCTTATGAAAAATATATTTCCTTCTTTCGATCGATCAGTGCTTGAACCTCTTGTCAATTCAATTGAGGCTTTTTCCGACCGAACTTCGTTTTTCATTGCTGAAAAACAACATAGTTATAAAGATTTGGGCAAAGCTATTGACAAAATAAGAAAGGTCTTGAAGCCGATAGAAGAACAATATATAGCTCTTATCGCAAATGATGACCTGGAAACTTACGCATCCATCTTTGCCCTCTGGCTTGAAGGTAAATGTTATATTCCGTTGCATCCCCATCAACCTGCCGATCGCAACGAAAATATACTAAATCAAGTTGGCATCAAATATATACTCGATTCTAAAAATACCGATAAATTCAAACGAAACGTTGTCATAGACACAGCAAATCTGAAAACAGATACGGAAATTGATCTCAGCATCAGAAATGATATTTCAGATAATACGCCTCTTTACATTTTGTTCACTTCAGGCAGTACAGGTACGCCCAAAGGCGTTCCCATCACTCGCAGAAATGTTGCTGCCTTTGTCGATGCTTTCGGGGCGTTGGGTTATCAGCTTAATGAGACGGATCATTGCTTGCAAATGTTTGATCTGACCTTCGACCTTTCGGTACAATCGTATCTGATACCCTTACTAGTAGGAGCGAGCGTTTATACCGTAGCCACCAATAGGATTAAGTATGAGGCGGTTTTTGAATTGATAGACGAACACGAACTTACCTTTATGCTTATGGTTCCATCGGTGATACATTATTTGCAGCCCTATTTTGATGAAATATTTGCGCCCACCGTCAAATATTCGTTATTCTGCGGCGAAGCGTTACTTTTATCGGAGGTTGACAAATGGAGCAAGTGCATACCTAACGCAAAGATAGTAAACGTTTATGGTCCTACCGAAAACACGATATATTGTACCTATTATGACTATTTGAGAGGTATGACTAATAAAGCAGTTGGAGGCGTTGTGTCTCTCGGAAAAGATATGAAAGGTAATGCTTCAATTATTGTTGACGAAAATAATAATGCTTTAACCAGCGGTCAAAAGGGAGAATTATGTCTTTCAGGAGATCAATTAACTGAGGGCTATTGGCATGATGAGGAAAAGAATAAACTGACTTTTTTTGAGAAAGATGGTATTCGCTATTATCGGACAGGCGATATATGTTCTGTCGATGCGGACGGCGATTACATGTATCATGGCAGACTCGACTCACAAGTCAAAATACAAGGTTATCGCATCGAATTGGGAGAAATAGAACACATCGCCAATTCTGTTCTTGATGGTATCAAATCCGTGGCGGTCGTCGTAAACGAAAGTACAAACCCTCAGATTGTATTGTGTGTAGAATCTGATATTGAAAAACCCGATTTGATCGGCTTAATGAAAGCGAAATTGCCGCCATATATGATTCCATCCAATATAAAATATATTACTATATTTCCACTCAATAGTAACGGAAAAACCGATAGAAAGAAATTGAAAACTATGATATAAGACTGAATTAACTAATAAAAATCTATTCCGATAGTCAATAATCGTTGCCGTTCCATTTCCTTTACGCAGCAATTATTAATGCTGAAAACAATATTGTTGAGTTTGCTGCTTATGAACAAAATTAGAAGTAATCAGAACATTCTATTTCTATTTTTTTTGAATCTGAACGGAGTAAATCTTCCATTCAAACCGCAATATTCCTTAACGGGGAGTTAACAACAAGCTGAAAAAAGATTGACATAACATTAATCTCCTTTTTTATCCAAAAGGTTTTTCGACAACAAAAACCGCTAAAAGTAAACTCTTAATTTTATTTTAACAAATCTTTAGAGTAGGATCCCTTTTTGTTATTTTGTATTATTTTTATAATTAAATTTGTAGTAAACAATTGATCTGAATGAAAAAGTCAATCGCCTATTTACCGTCAACCAACCAAAGAGATTTGAATTATCTTGTTGAATCCATCTTAGCACGGATTAAACAAACCGAAATG
>CALYRA010000328.1 GCA_945292135.1 uncultured Dysgonomonas sp. | reverse complement strand
TTTCTATGTTCGTGTAAAAAAGAGTAAACCGGGTGTGTTGATTGGTTTCAAGCAAGGAAAAGATGGCGGATCACATGCGCATTTGATTGATAGGGGTACAAATAAAAGATATTGGAAAACAAAAAAACGTAAATACGTTGGGCGTGTAGTTGCAACAAACTTTTGGAGTGACACGGAAGTACAAGATTATCCCGAAGCAATGGATCAGTTGTATTCAGGCATTCAAAGGGCTGTAAATAGAATAAGCAATAGATTATGATGACAATCAGTAAATTTAAGATTACCACGTCAATAAGGTTGATGTTGTTGGAAAACAAAGATATAATGGCTTTGGTTGATCCGAATGATCCGAATGATCCTGATGATAAAGGAATATATCCGGTGATTGCGCCCAAGGATACGAAAGGTGATTTTATTATTTACCAGAGGGAAAAATACGGAAGGTTGCACAACAAAATGGGAATTTACGGTGAAAATTGCCAAGTTTACATTAATGCTATTTCAGAAGATTATGATCGTTCAAAAGAATTAGCTTTTCAGATTGATAAAAGTTTATCGGGATTTCATTCCGATCCAAAGATTGAAATTAAGCTTGTAGATTCTACAGAAGATTATGAGGATGGTAAATACATACAAGTATTATTATTTGAAGTTGAATAAATAAAAAAAGAAAATTATGACAGCAGTAAAACATGATTCAAATACTGACATATTTAGAGGTCAGTTATTCGTCTTTGTCAAAAACAACCCCATAGCTTATGGGAAAGATGCCACATTGAATGTGACGACGGAAGAAATTGACGTCTCAAACAAAATGATGTCAGGAGGATGGAAAGGATCGCTACCGGGCAAAAAAAGTTTTTCAGTCACTAGCGAATCATTGTACACTCAAAAAGAAGATCAGGAAAGCTTTCCTTCCTTGTTGAGGCGACAAATAAAAGATGAAACGTTCGATTTTGTTTTAGGTGAAGCTAAAGTTGATAATCAAACAGCTACTGGCGGACAATTTGAACTCGACAAATCAAAACCATACTATAAAGGTACAATGATGATTACTTCACTTGATGTTAAATCTACTGATGGTGATATTGCAACTTGCAGCGCATCATTCACCGGAGTTGGCGCTTTGGAAGAAGGTGAGATTATACCATAAATAAGTGAAAAAGCCTATCCCTTTTAGGGGTAGGCAATTATTCTTATCGATATCTTGTGAAAATCATTTCTACACCAGAAGTTGTTTTAAGGTACATTTTATTTTCTTCAATATAACCACTACCAAAATTACTACCATCCTTATATTTTATAACAATATTAGGTTTCTTATATTCCCAATTTAAATCATAAAGATAGTTTTTAAAGGGTTTTATTGGTGAGGTGTATGAATAACTTCCAAAACCGTCTTTTCCCAGTCCTATAGCTTCATTTATAAAATTTGAATTGTCCTTTTCCCATGCAGAGACTTCAATTTCATGGTTGTCGTTATGATTATCATCATCCGAACTACATGCAAATAAAGCAAAAGAAAATAGTAGTAAAAAAAAAGCTTTTTTCATTTATAAATTTTAATTTGTTAATAAAATTCAAAATAAATTAATATTATTGATTTTGTCAAAAAAAAGCGATTAAAAATTACCCTCAAACATAGAAGATAGCATTAATAATAAAAAGGCTTTTATTATGTGCTTGATAAAAAGAATCTTTAAAAAACGTATCGCTTTTCCTGCTCTGAAGCTAACCATCAAAGCGGTTATTAGATGGGAGCAACTGAATAAAAAAGCATTTTCACAAATAAATTTTAATAGTGAAGATGAAGTTCTATCCCTATTCTATGTATGTACCTTATTGGATAAGATGCAATTTTCTTTAAAAGAATTTAAGGAAAATTTAAAGCCTTCCGATGTCAAGCGTATGGTAAAGGATTTTGAACGGCAAACATCACTTACTTCACAGTTTCAAGTTGTTACAAAATCAAAAAGCAAAGAATCGGAAGATTCCAATCCTATCTATATAAAGGATTTAATTTCAACTTTGGTAATGAATGGACTGGATGTTTACTATGCCATGAACGATATGGAACTTTGCGATCTTCCGGTTTTTCTACAAGCATACGACCATCAAGTAAAAGAACAACTTACAGCACAAAGGTTATGGGCTTTTATGCAATTGTCGCCCAATTTACCAAAAGGAACTACTCCAAAAGATATACATCCATTCGCATGGGAATTAGAAGAAGAAACTATCTCGAAAGAAGCCCTTGAAGAAGGTAAAAGCGAATCCATTACATTTTTGAAAACCGGATTAAAAAAATAAACCATGTCAAGAAGATTATCATTCAGTATAGCGGTCAATTTACTTACCGAAAACTTTAAAAAAGGAACTAATACAGTAAAAAATGCGTTGCGGTCCATGCAAATGCAGGTGCTTACATTTGCCGCTGCATTGGGTGCTGGTGGCTTGGGTATATCTGGTTTGTTGTCAAGATTCAGGGATGTGGCAAGGGAAACAAGCCGGGTAATTACTGCCCTTAAAAACGTATCGGATGGCACAAAAGGATTATCAGATAACCTTCGTTTCGTCAATGATCTGGCTAAGAAGTACGGTTTAGAAATAACTGCGTTAACCGGCAACTTTGCCAAATTTACAGCATCGGCTACCCAAGCCAATATGCCGATGGAGCAACAAAAGAAAGTTTTTGAATCAGTTTCACGCGCTATCACGGCTTTTGGTTTATCTGCCAGTGAATCGGATGGGGTAATGCTTGCGCTTTCTCAAATGATGGGTAAAGGGAAAATCAGCATGGAAGAACTTCGTAAACAAATGGGTGAAAAGCTTCCGGTAGCAATACAGGCTATGGCAAAAGCCCTTGGTGTATCCATCGGACAAATGGAAAAACTTATTGGTTCTGGTAAAGTAATGAGCGCCGATGTTCTTCCAAAATTTGCCGATGCTTTAAATGAAATTATTCCGAATGTAGATACTGATAATCTGGAAACATCACTAAGCAGATTAAGTAATGCTTTTGGGGCTTTAGTAGACGCATCAGGTTTTCAAAATAAATATAAAGCTGCT
>CALYRA010000327.1 GCA_945292135.1 uncultured Dysgonomonas sp. | reverse complement strand
TGCTATGTGATTGCTGCGACGAAATAATATAAGCCTTTCTCACTCATTTTTGGAGAAAGGCTTTTTTTTTGACTAAATAATATTTATAAACAAAACAAAGAGGTATGGAAAAGTTATTTATTTTCGACACAACATTAAGAGACGGCGAACAGGTTCCTGGATGCCAATTGAATACAATAGAGAAAATAGAAGTAGCTAAAAACCTCGAATTACTCGGTGTAGACGTTATTGAAGCAGGTTTTCCAATTTCTAGTCCGGGAGACTTCAATTCGGTTGTCGAAATATCAAAGGCTGTAACATGGCCTACAATTTGCGCATTAACCAGAGCAGTTGAAAAAGATATTGAAGTAGCTGCCGAAGCTCTTAAATATGCCAAAAAGAAAAGAATACACACAGGTATAGGAACTTCTGAATACCATATTAAATATAAATTCAACTCCACGAAGGAAGAAATCATAGAACGCGCCATAGCCGCTGTAAAATATGCTAAAAGATTTGTAGAAGATATAGAATTTTATGCGGAAGACGCAGGACGTACGGATAATGAATATTTAGCGCGGGTGGTACAAGCTGTCATAAACGCAGGAGCCACTGTCGTTAACATTCCTGATACGACGGGTTATTGCTTACCAACAGAATACGGCGCAAAAATCAAATATTTAATTGACAATGTAGATATGAAAAATGCAATCTTGTCTACGCATTGTCATCAAGATTTGGGAATGGCAACCGCCAACTCTATTATGGGCGTATTGAATGGCGCTCGCCAAGTTGAAGTAACGGTCAACGGAATTGGAGAACGTGCCGGCAATACATCTTTGGAAGAGGTAGTCATGGCTATTAAGAGCCATAAAGAATTAAATATTGAAACGAATATAAATACGCAAAGAATATATCCATTAAGCAGAATGATTTCAAGTCTGATGAATATGCCTGTTCAACCCAATAAAGCAATTGTAGGTAGAAATGCTTTTGCTCACTCATCAGGTATACATCAGGATGGTGTCTTGAAGAACCTTTCTACATATGAAATCATTGACCCTAAAGATGTTGGTATTGATGATAATGCAATTGTGCTTACTGCTCGTAGTGGACGCGCAGCCTTAAAAAATCGACTAAATCTATTAAAAATTGACGTTAATGATATACAGCTCGATGAAATATATAAACGCTTCCTTGATTTAGCAGACAAGAAAAAAGACATTACAGATGAAGATATATTAATTTTAGCCGGAAAGGAAACGGATAAAATGCATCATATCAAACTTGAGTACTTACAAGTTACGTCTGGTATTGGAATTCGCAATATAGCTAATGTCGGTCTTGATATTGCCGGTGAAAAATTCGAAGCTTCTGCAACCGGAAACGGTCCCGTAGATGCAGCTATAAAAGCTGTAAAAAACATTATAAAAAGACAAACTACTATTCAGGAATTTCTTATTCAGGCTATAAATAAGGGTAGTGATGATGTAGGTAAAGTCCATATGCAACTGGAATATGAAGGTCAAACATATTATGGTTTTTCAGCTAATACTGATATAGTTGCGGCTTCCGTTGAAGCTTATGTAAACGCAATAAACAAATTTGTAAAATAGATCATTAATCGTTATAAAACTAATAAATATTTTGAAATAGTTTTCCTATAAGAAGTCGAAGCTATTTGATTTTATATTTTATAAAAAGGAAAAATAAAAGTACAGAAGAAGTTATCAATTGACTTTGATCTTATAGAAAATATTGTGATTACGAAGTCTTAGTATAAATAGAAGATTTTTTCAAAATCAAGTGGAACCTAAAAAGTACGAATATATTGACAGCTTAAGAGGCATAGCTATTTTACTAGTTATACTAACTCACTCTAGAAAAACACTTGCCTACTTGCCCGATATCATCATGCAATTTGTTATTGATGGACAATATGGGGTACAGTTATTTTTTATAGTTAGTGCTTATACTCTCACATTGTCATTTTATTCTCGTATAGATGAGCCTAATAGAACTAAAAACTTTTTTATTCGCCGTTTCTTCCGTATTGCTCCATTATTTTATTTAGCGATTATTGCCTATATAATTGTTGATTGGACAATCTATAATAATAGAAATATAGGTATATTCGAAATTATAACTAATATAACTTTTACAAATGGATTTTTTCCACAATATATATCAAGTATTGCTTATGGAGGATGGTCTATAGCGACTGAATTCTGTTTCTATTTTTTATTGCCTTTCATTTGCATTAAAATACGAAGTTTGAATTCTAGCATTCTATTTGTAGCTATATCTTTACTATCTGTGAATATATTTAATAAACTTTTATATCAAGTATATCCAGTCGATCCAACACATTTTTCATATTTTAATATTATATCTCAATTACCTATATTTGCATTAGGTATATTATCATATTGGGTAATAAATGACAAACAAAAATCAATTAAACCGATAACACTATTAGTTGTAGCATTCACTATATTATTTTATTGTTATTTCAATATTCACCGTCATTTTGTATATGGCATATCCTTTTTTGTATTGTTATTAACTCTTACATTAAAAAGTTACAAGGTGTTTTCAAATAAGATCTTATCAAATATAGGAAAAGTCAGTTTCAGTATGTATATTATACACTTTCCTATAGTTAGCATAGCTAAAAACTTGGAAATAATTCCCATTACAAACACTCAAACAGCTATATTAGATATATTAAAATCATTTATAATCGTTTCCGTATGTTCATTTTTATTATCACTACTAACATACAGATTCATAGAACGACCAGGACAAAATATAGGAAGAAAACTAATAAAAAATAAATCAACAATAATCATATCATTAGAAAAAAATGAAAACATTATTTGACAAAATCTGGGACGCACATGTAGTATCAGAAGTAAAAGATGGTCCTACACAGTTGTACATCGACAGACATTTCTGCCACGAAGTGACAAGTCCTCAAGCGTTCAATGGACTTAGAGCTAGAGGTTTAAGAGTATTTAGACCCGAAAAGACTACAATTACAGCTGACCACAATACTCCGACAATCAATCAAGATCAACCAGTAAAAGATCC
>CALYRA010000326.1 GCA_945292135.1 uncultured Dysgonomonas sp. | reverse complement strand
ATGCTTCCGTCGTGAGGCAGGTTCGTACGGTAAGGATGTGCGAGGTTTGAACCGTCTTCATCAATTTGACAAGGTCGAGATTGTTCGTATCGATAAACCCGAACATTCGTACGAATCGCTGAAAGAAATGGTCGCTCATGTACAATCTTTGGTCGAAGCATTGGAATTGCCTTGGCGTATACTTCGCCTTTGTGGGGGCGATATGAGTTTTACTTCTGCCCTAACTTTTGATTTCGAAGTCTTTTCAGCAGCACAAAAACGATGGTTGGAAGTAAGTTCCGTATCCAATTTTGAAAGTTATCAGGCCAATCGTTTGAAATGTCGTTATCGTGATTCAAATAAAAAAACTCAATTGGTACATACCCTTAACGGTAGTGCTTTGGCGCTCCCCCGTATCGTTGCGGCATTACTGGAGAACAATCAGACTAAAGAAGGCATACGTATACCTGAAGCTCTAGTCTCATATACTGGTTTTGAATTTATTAAGTAGCAGATTATATAATATTTAAGTTTTATTCGTTCTATTTTATAGAACAAAAATGTTATATTTGTACAGATAAATAAATAATTAGTTAACAGGATTAGATTATGAACAAAAAAATAGTAGGGCTTATTTTGATTTTGTGCGGCGTTATTGTATTTGGTTCATGTAAACCAAAACAGAGCGCATATAAATCAGTATATGAAGCAGCCAAAGAGAGAGAAACGGAAGACGATGCCGTAAATGTTCAAGAAGAAGTTTTCACTCCATCTTATTACAACTCATCGGAAACTATCCGTAAAGAAAAAATTACGCCCGTTTATGATAGTGATGCGTCAGGTTTGAAAGGATATAGTGTTGTCATAGCCGCAATGGGTATGAAACCAAATGCTGAATCATTAAAGCAACGTATGCAAGATGAAGGATACAGTATAATCCTTGCCCGCAACGAATCAGGAATGTATCGGGTAATTATTGCGAGTTGTGATACTAAAGATGAAGCTTTGGCAAGAAAAAATCAAATTTTATCCAACTTTTATTCGCAAGGAGACGTTGATGAATTAAGAGCGAAATATGGCATACCGTTCAATGATTGGTGGATACTTCAACGTACATATTAAGTAGATCATTTTAGAAATTAAAATATTTAAATAGAGTTATTCATATAAAATAACTCTATTTTTTTTATCTTTATAAGATAAAATAATACTTTTTATCAAATGAAATTTTATCTGTTTTTTTTACTCACCCTTAGTTCATTATCAGTTTATTCCCAAAGTAATGTATGGTATCCTTTCGAGACCGAGACTGAAGATGAGGAAGAGGCTCTTATCGGTTATAAAGATAAAGATGGAAAAATAATGATAGAACCTCGATTTAATGGGGTCTTGATGTCTTTAATTCCCTTTACGGAAATTGTAGCTGTGGAAGAAGATATTCAAGATAAACATATCTCGTATTATATTACAAAAGACGGACGAAAATTTGGACAAGACAGTATGTATATTTTTGATACAGCTTTTGATTGTGAAAGGGAAGGATTTATTCGATTCCAGCCAAAGGGAAGGGAAAAAACGGGATTGTTCAATAAGAAAGGCGAAGTCGTAATACCCGCTGATTATAATTACTTGTCTGAAGTGAATAACGGATTTGTTGTGGGATTGAAAAATGCGAGAAAAGAATATTTGGATGATGGCCATAATGGAAATGGAGGATGTAATCATTGGAGATGGGTAGACGGAATAGAATATTTGCTTGATACTGCAAATACCATATTGGTTGAAAATTTTAAATACAATCCCAATATTGATTTTTACTCAATAAATATAGAGAATAACCAATCAGCAGATACATTAAGAGACAGCTATTTAGGCGTAAATGGAAAGTATTACACATTTGTGAATAACGAAAAGGCGTTCAAATATTGGCTTTTCGAGGATTTTTTTAAAAACTTCTCAAAAGAGAACTTAACGGAAAAGTCGCTTAAATTTATTTCTTGGTCAGATAAATCCCACGATGGCGTAACTGAAAATAAAGAATTGATTGAAAGTAATTATAATAGTATCAAAAATAGTATTTTTGAGGCGCTAAAAGATAACTGTGATTACCAAATATTTTTGGATGAGGACTTTAGGCTTAATACTGAATCTGATATGATAGGCTCTTTTGATGACTATTATGATAATTGTGGGAATTTAAAATTTCATCAATATCCTAAATTTGAGCTTATTATAAATCATTATGATAAAAACGGTAAAAATGACTTTCAAGAAAGTTTTGATTTTATTAAAATTGGTGACAAATATAAATTATCAGGCTTGAGTCTTAGTGAAGCTAATTTCAAAATAAGAAATAAATAGTAATCAGAAATACGCAAATAGTGAGCCAAGAGGAATTATTAAGTAAATATACAAAACTGAATAATTTATTTTTGAGAAAGACAGTATTTCACGTCGGAGTTAACGCCGGATTTTTCTCGGAATATAATAATATGATCTTAGCCGTATTGTATTGCCTATTACATAAACTTAAATTTGAATTATATAGTAAAGACGCTAATTTCGGTTTTGAAAAAGGATGGGAAGACTATTTTGAACCTTTTTGTAAAACTCAAACAAATGATTTTCACTCATATTATAATTATCGTTTCGTAACCCGATTTACGGATAAAGAAAAACGCAAAATAAAAATATTCAAGCTTCTACATTTTACAAGATACTTTACGCAAGATCTTTGGTATCATATGCACAAAGAATTATGGGAGAATGTTGAAGATAAATGGGGAACGAAATACATTATACCGGAATTAGGTATAGAAGGCAATTTGAATGAAGTTTGCCGTTCATTAGTACGCATGACTTGGAAGTATAATAAATCGACGCAGGATGAGATATCCAATATGATACAATCCTTAAATCTTCCCGATCAATATTTAGGTTTTCACATTCGTCAGGGAGATAAATTTGTAGAAAATACCCTTTTGTCAGCCGATAAATATATAGAGACAGCGATGAAAGAATTTAATATACATAATGCTTTTATTTTGACCGATGACTATACCGTTATTGAAGAATTAAGAAGTAAATATCAGGATTGGAA
>CALYRA010000325.1 GCA_945292135.1 uncultured Dysgonomonas sp. | reverse complement strand
CCGATGTTTTAAAAATTGTGGACATTGACAAAACAAATTTAAAAGTTCAAAAAGATGAAATTCTTGTAAAAATGTTATATTCTTCGATAAATGCAGTTGATTGGAAATACAGGAGAGGACATTTTAGATTTTTCACAAAAATGTTTAATACTAATTTAGGATATGATATCGTAGGAGAAGTTGTAAATGTCTCAGAAAATGTTTCTCAATATAAAAAAGGAGATATAATTTTAGGATTATTACCTACTCTAAAAGGCGGGGCACATAGCGAATACGCATTATTATCAGAAAATCAATGTATACCTGTGTCTTCAACAATGGATTTAAAAGAATTGGTAGGTATTCCTATGGCAGGAATTACTGCTTGGATATCTCTTATTCAGAAAGCCAAATTACGAAAAGGACAATCGGTTTTGGTTAACGGAGGAAGTAGCGGAGTTGGTCATTTAGCTATTCAATTGGCAAAAGCATATGGAGCAGAAGTTACGTCAGTATCTAGTGGAAAAAATGAATTGTTTTGTAAAGAATTAGGTGCAGATTATACCATTAATTATGAAACTAAAGATTTTAGAAAATCTTCCAAGAAGTATGATATAATATTCGATGTTGTTTCAAACACTTCTATAAATGAAATAAAACCAATATTAAATCCCGGAGGATATTTTGTAGACACGAACATTTCCTTTTCTCTTGTTAAAGATATGCTTTTTTACCCCTCGAAAGTAAAATTTGTTTATGTCTATCCTTATAAAAAAGCACTTACTGATTTGTATCGTCTTGTTAAAGAAAAAAAAATACGTGTTCATATTGATAAAACTTTCTCATTAAATCAAATCGTTAATGCCCATAAATACGCTGAAAGTTCACGAACAACAGGAAAAGTAATTATTGATATTAGTGGGACTAAAATCTAAACTATGATTAAGAAATTTACTTTAATATCTATTTTATTATTCTTGATACTTGCAACTCATGCGCAAGATTGCAAATGGTCGTTAGGGGTTGAGTTTGGTTTGAATTATTCTAATTCTACGGAGAGTACCGCTCCTCTGAAAAAAGAAAAACCCCTGCTTTATAAAGTTGGATTAAAAGCTGAATATTCTATCTCTGAACATTTCGCTTTACAGTCTGGGTTATTATATAGTGTGAAAGGTATTGATAGTAAAGGTGAAGGAACTTATCCAAATGGAATAAATATAGATGGTTCTGTTACTCTAAGGCAAGAAGTAATACAACTTCCTATGGATTTGGCATACAAACTTAAATTGTCTGAATCAAAAATAATTTTCAGTTTGGGAAGTTATTTATCTTATGGAATTGGAGGAAAAACCAAAGCTCATGGACACTTTGATGGTAATGAATTTTCAAAAGAGGTAAATACTTTTGGAAGCGCAGAAATTCTTAATAAAATAGACTTTGGGGTGGGAATTGGAGCTGCTTATGAGATAAAACATTTTATTTTAAAAGTAAATTATGAATGGGGATTACTTAATATTGGAAATAAAACGATAATGGGAGGAGATATGGATGATTATAAAAACAGAATATTATCGACATCTATTTGTTATAATCTTTCAATATTATAAATTCATACGTCACAAAAGACTATCCATAACTTTGTTTAAGTGATGACTATATCGTTAAAGTATTATTATTTAAGTTCTTTCAAATTCCCTTTTGGGGGAATTTGAAGGAATTTAATTTTTATAAATTTACACTTTCTCATAGACAACCAAAAATTGATTCAATAAAAGCCACCAATTTTGTATAGGCAACATTTCTTTAAAATATCAGCGATAGACCCATATACAGACTTTTTTTAAATATCATCTATAGGAATGATAGTTTGTTTTAAAAGTATTTTCTGATATTCCCATTTATTATTCGATCAAGTTGATGATATAGATTATCTTTTGATTTTTAAAAGGAAGTCAAAAAAGAGGTCATAAGGGTACATTCTCTTTCCAATTATTTATATCAGTGATATCATTCTTCAAGAGAATCTTTGTCTTCGGTTTCGAAATGCAGACTTTCAATTTTTTCCAATCGCCCGATCATTTCTTCAAATTTTGCCTTACGAATACGTAATCTCATTTTGCAATCCATATCAAAACTTTGTTCTGTAATTTCGGGTTCTAAATCCTTGACAATTCGCATTACATCATTCATAAAAGGATATTCAAATATAAAAGATGTTTCGCAATCAACTGTCTTTTCAATAATAATAGATTCTTCAATCGCTTGGGCAGCTGCTTCGCGATAAGCTACAATAAGACCACTTGTACCAAGCTTTATTCCTCCAAAATATCGGACTACCAATATTAATATATCTATTAGTTCATTTGAATTTATTTGTCCCAAAATCGGTTTGCCGGCTGTACCTGAAGGCTCACCATCATCATTGGATCTGAAATCAGTGCGATCCGATCCCAACATATAAGCCCAACATATATGACGAGCATCGTAATATTCTTTTCGGTATTTTTCTAATTCGGTTTTTACTTCTTCAATTGTACGTACGGGAACCGCATAAGCAATAAACTTACTACGTTTTTCAGTATAAATGCTTTTAGTTGTAGCCTGTATGGTTTTGAAAGTATCATCCATAGATACAAAGATAATCATACTTTCTATTATCAGATCAAAATTAGCATTTTTGGAAAAGCCAATATCAAGCTCGATATTTACATTTGTTATCGAAACAGAAATGAAATAAATATGCAACACCGACCGGCGACTAAAGAAGAGTATTTAAAACAAATCAATATTGTGGTAGAATACATTAATAATCATTTGGAAGAAAATATTGATTTAAAGACATTAGCTGAAATATCAAATTTTTCTTCTTACCACTTTCAACGAATCATGAAAGCCTTTTTAGGTGAATCAATCGGTTCATTCATCATTAGAATGCGAGTTGAGACTGCAGCTCAACTTATTCGCCATACGGATTTACCCATTCATGAGATAGCATATAAAGTTGGTTACGATACGCCTTCTTCATTGTCCAAAGTCTTTAAGCAAATTTATGACATTTCACCTACAGATTATAGAAATAATAAAAATTTTATCATTATGAAACC
>CALYRA010000324.1 GCA_945292135.1 uncultured Dysgonomonas sp. | reverse complement strand
TACCAGACTTAAAAGCGATTTCACCTAAATAATAGTAAGCCTGTGCCGGATTTTGACTTGTTTCATTTGTTAATACATTTTTAGCTAGTTTCATTTCTCCCAGCTTGAAATATTCTACGCCTGCACTATTTTGCGCAAAGGCTGAGATACTGATCATAAGACTCAGTATAACACCCACTAAATACTTAATTCTTAATTCTCTCATAGGTTTAGGTAATTATTTTTAATTGTTATATTATTCTCTTTTGATTCTAACAAGCCTTGTGACTTGAGTTGCCGGCAGAAGACCTGCTTTTAATACGATTCGTTGTCCTTTTTCGCCTGCTGAGAAGTTCACAAATCCGGATGCCAAACCTCCTCTAACATCAGATATGACTATGTAAACGTCCCGTTGTAAAGGATATTGCCCCAATGCGAATTGATAAGGAAATGGTTTATAACTATTGTCCAAAGTTGCAACTTCTTCTTTACTTACCGACATAACTTTTATTCTATTTATAAAACTTAAGCTGGTGGTATCGCTTGGGTTACTAATCCAATTTACACCAATCAAGCCTAAAGCGTTTGGCGTGCCGGAAACGTAATCTATTACTTTTTGATTTGGTGTTCGTTCTTTTATATCTACAGTTGCAGTATCTTTTGAGGTAGCTCTAACATTTTCACCAATAGGGGTATTTTTTGTAACTTCTTCTTTAATATAACGAACAGTGCTGGAATTTGGGCTATCAAAAACGATGGCTATTTTCCCAAGTTTGGAATTGGGATATATTTGATCCCAATTTGTGATTTCTCCGGTAATGATTTTTTTTAGTGTAGAAGTAGAAATAAGTGTGTCGGGATTTGTCTTATTTACAATTAGTGCTATGCCGTCAACGGCTAATTTTTGCGACCAAACTCGTTGTTTACGATCTTTAATTGTTTTTGTTTCGTTTAAAGTTAATTCTCGTGTTCCGATAATAACGCGCATACTATCTTTTACAAATAAATCATATGCTGCCAATTCATTTGTATATATTGGTATGATTGTAGCATCCGGATTTAATGCTTCAAATACTGCTATTTGTTCGTCAATAATAGGCGCTAAACATTCGTCTACTGCAATTTCTATAATTCCGCTGGTTGGCGTATCTGTTTTGAAATTATTTCGTTGACTACATGATATCGTAAAAATTATAACTGGAATGCAAAAAATTATACTTAGTTTTTTCATAAGATATACACAATTTGTTTTTATTTTATTTATTCTGATTTAGTACTTTCCCATCTTAGTTAATCTGTAACCTCTAAATATTCCATAAGCTGAAAAAAGCACAGCCATAGCTATTCGGATTGGTTGACTTATATTCTCTTTAAATATTGGGGTTAAAACCAATAAATATGAGATGACCAAATAGATTATTACCATTATGATTCCCCATATAAATCTGAATTTATTTAATTTTTGATTGTTGCTCATTTTTATTATTTGAAAAAGAAGAGAAGAGGGTACCCCACTTCTCTTCCTTCATTACTAAGTATATTTTTGCGTTATCAAATTTTTACGAAAGCAATTAGTTGTTTAAACGGAAGATGATTGGTAGGGTAAAGTACACTGCGACATTGCGTCCGTTTTGTTTACCTGGCACCCATTTAGGCATTGATTTTACTACGCGAACAGCTTCTCTGTCACATGCAGGGTCGATACCTCTCATTACTTTTACGTCTGATATTTCACCGGATGCCGTTACGACAAAACGGATAGTTACGCGTCCTTGAATACCATTTTCCTGAGCTGTTACGGGATATTTCAGACTTTTTGAAATATAGGCATTCATTTCGCTTTCTCCGCCGGGAAATGTTGGCATTTGCTCAACTGTCGTAAAAGGTTTTTCTTGGGGTTTTTCTTCTACAATTACTTTATGTTCTTTCAGATCTGCAATGTCAACTCCCAATTTATCATCAGTTCCTTTTACATCCATCATCGAAACCTGAAGTTTAGTATCAAGTACTTCACTTACAGCTTTCATTTCATCCTGATCTCTTACTTCATTATCTTTGGCAATGACAGGAGGAGTAAATTTAACTGTTGATTTCAATGGTGGAGGAGGCGGTGCTTGCTCTTGTTTTACAATGTTCTCTTGCGGAACTTGTTCTTCGATTGGGATATTGGATAATGCTGTAACGTCATCCATTGGTCCTAAATCTTCAGTTTTTCGTAGTTCGTTTATCGCACCTACTAAACCGGGTATAACAATTACAAGCACCGTAAGAATCAGAACTACAATAAATGCAGCAATATGTCTCTTCGAAGATGATTGACGTAAACGGTATGCTCCGTAGTTCTTATTTCTGCCATCAAAAACAAGATCACGCCATTCTTGAGAATCTATGTTAATATCTTTTGCCATTTTTGTTTAGTTTTTATTAATTATTATTTTTATTATCCTTTGGAGCTAGATTGTCACGTCCGAATTGTCCTTTAGTCTTGTAATTTTCAATAAGGTATTTATCTCCATCGGTAATATCTACAATTGCATATTTACCAATACTGCAAATCTGCATTTCATCCAGAGTTTCGACAAGATTTTTATAAGTAGACTCATCTGTCGGTTTTATAATAACAACTTGTGTTTCGCTGCTGTTTTTTATTTCATCCGATCTTTTCTTAAAATCTTCTTCTGTAATTCTCTTATCTTTTGTTTTCTCAATCTTCAATTCTCTCATTTTAGCCACAGCATCAGCATTACGGTCTAAGAGTAGGGCTCTAAGTCCTGTAGGTGAAAAGTCTGTTTTCTTTAATGAGGTATAGTCTTCATACGCACTTTCATCAAGCATACCTGTATAGTAGTATACTGTGTTATCGCCACCCAATAATACTGTGATAGCCTTTGATTCTTTAACTTTATCCTTTTCTTTATCGTCAAGGTTTTTATCATCAGTAGGCATCGCAATATCCATAACCTGCGGCTTTGATAGAGTAGTACAGAACATGAAGAAACAGATAAGCAACATATTCATATCTACCATCGGCGTAAAATCTACGCGTAAGGTTTGCTTTTGCGGTTTACCTTTTTTATGTTCGCCGCCACCTGTTTCGATACTTGCC
>CALYRA010000323.1 GCA_945292135.1 uncultured Dysgonomonas sp. | reverse complement strand
CAAACGTATAGTTACCTTGTCTCCTACTTTTAATGGGGTATCTTTCGTTATAGGAACTAAATTATCATTTCCAACGCTTGTTTTTTCAATCTTGAACATTTTCTTGTCAATACTCAGATCTGTCTTATCTTGCGTTATTTTATCCAAATTTTCATAATATTGCCAATATAATGCTCCATAAGATGGTTTGTTATCTTGCTTTACAATCCGAACATCGGCCATATCTTTGGTGATTTCGGCATGTTCCCATGATTTTTTGATATATCCTGTTGCTATTTCAGCTTTTTCTGCCATTAGGTTTTTATTTCCAACAGTTATAGAAGATACTGCTTTATTTGTTTCAAACCAATTATCTCCTAATGATAATAACGCTCCTATAGCATTGATCGTGGCGGGTGTTGTTTTCCAAATTTGTATTTGTTTTTGATTGACGAGCCATTTTTTCATCAGGTTAATTTCTTCAACGGTTGCACCAGTTTCTTGCAACGCATCCATCAGGAAGGTATGATAAGTAACCGGCATTTTAGAAGAGCCGATTCCCCTCCCGTTATTTGGCCAATACATTCCTGTCTTTTCGTTCGTAACAGCATATTCTCGAATTGATTTAGCTATTTTATCAGCTAATTCTTTTTCTCCATTTCGATTTAATGTCACAACTAATAATGAACGTTCATATAATCCTAATTTTTGCCAATTATTTCTTACTACTGATGTGTAAAAGCGTTCTGCTTCTCTTGCTTCTTGCGTAATCGGTATATCCCGATAGAAAGTACGAACGTATAAATATTCTAATTCGTCTGTATTTATTGTTTGGATATCTTGCCACTGTTTGTTATTAATTTTCAGATTTTCAAAATCTCGGGTTATTTCTCGGTCAATAAAGTTTAAGGCGTTTATTTGCATTTCTTTAATCTTCGCATCATATTCTACATTACCTACATAAACAAGTTTGGCAAAGCCGTATAATATATACTGTGTCATAGACCGATCCGGATACATTCCTTTGTACCAAGCCCATCCCCCATTGAGATCTTGTAAATCTGCCAGCTTACGGGTCGCAATTTCGGCTTCTTGCGTAGTATTATTCAGGTCAAATAATAATGATAAACGTTGCATTTGTTCTGTTTCATTTTTGGCTTCCAGTACCCAAGGCGTTTCCGAAAGCAGTACATTTTTCAACTCCTGATCTTTTTGTAATTTAGATATCAGAGTTTTTTCATCTCCTCCCTGTTTTTGCCAAGCTTTGATAACATTTGATATTTGAGGATATTGTCTTACAATAGAAGCTCCTAATGTATTTACATAGTAGGATGCAAACCAACTAATGACATCATTATTTGTAGGATAGCTTAATGTCGGTAATGCCTGTACCGCATACCATGCCGGATTAGCCGTATATTCAAATGTTAATCTGTAATTCCGTACTGAGCGGGATTTATTATTTTTAAATTTTTCATATACAAAAGTATTTTCTCCCGCTTTAACTGCTTCAAATGGCAAAGTCTCGGTAATGAGTACGCGATTTGGTAAAACAGAGATTACATGCTGTTCTCCATCACTGAATGATCCGCTTTCGGCTACAATACGACATCCTAACAAATCAAATCCGTCCGGAATCTCAAAAGTCCAATTAGCTGATGTTGAAGCTTCTTTGGCAATTGTATAGTTTTGTTCTTTGTTTATTACATTAAGATCAAGTATTTTATCGGATATTGGGTCAAAGAATTCTATATATACCTTTCCATCTATGGCATTTTCTGATAAATTCGAAATTTTTGCGGTAATATTCGTTTTATCACCTTCGCGAACAAAGCGTGGCATATTCGGAATTACCATCAATTCTTTGCGTGTTTTGACTAATTGTTCTAAACTCCCTTGTTTAGATTCTTTGTCATGCGCAAAAACCATGAATTTCCATAGTGTGTTACTTTCGGGAACCGTAAATGAAATTTGGGTTTCACCCTTCTCATTTGTTTTCAGTTGCGGATAGAAAAATGCGGTTTCATTGAAGTTTCTTCGTATCTGAGGAACGGATACACTTTTATCCATTGCCAAATTTGCACCTTCTTCTTCTTCTAATTCCGGAATTGTAAATTTTACATCGTTCGGTACGGGAGGGATTGCCTCATAATATTCCCTTTCCGTTTCTTCTGAAGCGGACATTGTACCGTCATCCGCCAATGGTGATTTTGCAAGACTCAATATTCCCTTCCCAGAGAAAGCTGTTCCGCCCGTAGATTGTCCAAATAAATAATTATTATATTCTCCTGTTAGACTACCATAAAAATTAAATCCAAATTTATCTAAATGGTCAAAAACATAATAATTATAGTTGAGGTCTGATATCTTCCATAAAAGCATTAATAGCATAGGACTAAATTGTTTTTGATAATCGTTCAATCCCGAAATATAACGCCAACCATAATCAGATGTTGTCGATTCATAAAACATCTTAATATCCCAATCAGAGGTATAATATCCCAATTTATCTAAGGAAGAATCATACATTGAAGCCAATACTTCCGCAAATACAAGGTTTTGTTTAGCGTCCTTTACACTCAGTGTCCAAGTTTCTTCTTGTCCCGGGCGTAGTTTGTCCCGAAACACCTTCATTTTGAGAGATAATGGCGCATTAAGCTTTTCTTTATCTTTTTCCAAGCGGATATTTTGGTTATAATATTTTTCTCCTTTAATATAGGTAAGCGTTATGTATAATACATCATCATATTCTACTTTGTAGGGTACGGAAAACTTAATATTTTCATTACTTACTTTTATCCATTTGTTTTCAAATACTTTTTCATCATTATGTAATTGATATAAAACATGGACATCTTTATCTGAAACGCCAAATATGACTTCCGCATTTTTGTCAGTTGAAAATTTTGTATTTTTCTCTATTAACCATTCATTTGTTTTAACGGGAGGCTTTTTGTCTTGGTATGAATAGATCACGAAATCAGTTTCAGTGAAGACATCTTTATCTGTATTATCTTTAGCTGTTAAGCATAGACGATATTTACCTGATTCCAAATTTTTTATTTTTTGGGTCAACTCCAATTGTTCTCCTGTTCTAAATGTCCCC
>CALYRA010000322.1 GCA_945292135.1 uncultured Dysgonomonas sp. | reverse complement strand
ATGATATTCCCGTGTTTGTCAAAATCCGAATTAGGTTTGGTCGGGATTACAATCTGCGGGTCTTTAGTAATACCCATATAGTAAGATGTAATGGAAGCGGCAAAGGTTCCCTGATCGAAATACTGTTCCATCAAACCAAGATTGAGCTTATGGTTATATGTTTTCTTCGACAGGTTAAACACGCCTGCCAGATATGTGTTTTTCATTTCGGGAGTGGTAGTGTTCCATGTCCTGTATATCGCGTCTCCGTTGTAGGGACTGCCATCAAGGTATTGATATTCTCCTGCCCCTACCGAAATGGCATCGACCGGCGAGAAATAATATAATCTCGATTTTACATGGCTGTATCTCAATGTATAATCCAGATTCCAATTGTTTGGCAGATTATTCGAACCGATGGCATCGAATGTATGCGATTCAGTTCCGAAATCATCAAAAACATCTTTTTCTTTTAGCGGTTTAGACGGGTCGAAAGGATCTTTAACCCATATTTTTCCGCTTGCTTCATAAAAGTTTGTCCCTCCTATTTTTATACCGTCCAAAGCCTTTACTTTTCCGTTTTTTTTATAGATGAACGGACTTGCCGAAGACTGCATACCCTTATAATTCATGTATTTGTAAAATACGCTGATTTTGCCATTTCTGTAATGTTGAGTGAGAGCAGCTTTATATAACTGGGTTTTATCTACATAATATTTTTCGAAAGGCACTTTATAAGCTCCGGGATCATAATTAATATAAGCGCCAATTGAAAATTCTAATCCTTTTTTACCGATAGGTCCGCTGATATTGGCTGTACCGTTCAACAGTCCGAAATGATTGGACATTAAAGACACATTTCGCTGATGTTTGTCCGTACCCAGATTGTCGTATGTGCTAAGCGAAAAACCTACGTCGCCGGTCGTGAGTGCCGTTTTGCCCAAATCAAGCAATTCCGTACGGTCTATCATAGCATCCTGTCTCCATACCTTACTTGGAAAAGCAGGCCACCAATAATATACGGCAGGAAGTCCGTTTTCCAAAATAGTAGTTCCCCCGACACTTGCGGGAAGCCCCACATTTACATCACGCGGACCAGTGCTGTTTGCAGCGTTTAGCATTACATTGCGGTCTTCATTTGTCACGATTTTTGTAGTGTCCCTCTTTGTGTTCTGAGCCTGTACCGGTTGTGCCGAAATAAAGTGAAACAGAGTAAGCAGCATTACCGGAAGTTGTATTAATCTATTTGGTTTCATTTTTTTTCTTGGTATAAGAATCCCTATACAACCTTTTTTTAAGTTGCTTTAAAAAACAGGAAGGAGCATCATACTACCTTCCCTGTTTGGAATGAAGGATTCGGATTTTAAATTAAAGTGCAGGGATAGTAAATGTATTCAGAGAGTGAGCTTTCAATGTAGGAGAATATACGTTCTTGCCTACTTCTATCGTAACGGTTTTATCTTCTGCGTTTTGGTTTGCTGCAACTATAATAATGCTGTTGTCAGGGTTAAGAAATGCCATTACATCTTTATATGTGCCTCCTGCAGAATCTATTCTTTTAGCGCCGGGTTTTACGTAATGAGACAGATGTTTCATTACATAATATTCATGTGTATATTTATAATCCTTACCATTCTCATCTACGACTACAAGCGAATTTTGTGCCCAGCCCCAACGGCTGATGCCGCCTTGCATCAGAGAGGTATTCCAATATGTATAAACAGACGCCCCATTATTTAAATAATGCTTCATCAGATTCCATGAATATTCCGCGCCTTTCCAATCATTTTTGCCATCACCACATTCCTGTTCGGTCTGATACATTGTCAGATTAGGATATTTCTTTGCTATGCCGGGGATGGCTTGTTTTCCAGCCCATTGAAAACCGACAGATGTAATATATTTTTTGCATGCTTCGTCAGTAAGGACAGTATCGCATAATAATTCGTTGGGGCGTTCCATCGTGCCCATCATGATTTCGACACCTTTTTTACTCATTTCGGGTCCTAAGTACTGACCGATGAATTTAGCCAACGAAGCCGCAGTCCATGTACAACTTGGAAATATTTGCGTTGAATTGAATTCATTCTGAGGAGCAACGGCAAATATATCAATTCCTTCATTCTTATAAGCATCAATAAATTTGGAAAAATATTGTGCGTATGCTTTCAGATAAGGTTCTTCCACAATAAACATGTCTGTTCCTTCTTTTCCCTGCCTGTTTTCGGGCAATCCGTTATCTACGGTTTTGAACATATAGGTACTCATGCTGGCATTACCTTTTTCCCTGTTTTGTAATTCTTTGAGCATGGCTGATGTTGATACCGCCGCATAATGTTTGTTGTGTTTCATCCATGATGGCGGGCTCCATGGCGAAGCCCAGACACGTAACGAAGGAATATATCGCTGAGCGTTTTTTATGAATGGGATTAATGTATTCCGGTCATGGTCTATGGTAAAGTCTTTCAACTCAAGGTCGCCTTCCGTCTCATCATACGAATACCAATCGACAGCAAAATCATTTGCGGCGATAGGCATACGGCATATCGTAAAATTGGCGCCTACACCCGGACTAAACATTTCTTTCATTATATCTTCTCTTTTTTGAGCGTCGAGTTTACTCAACGACGTCCATCCCAGCTCATTAAAACATGTACCGAAACCATCTATTGATTGATAACTTTTAGCGGTGTCTATGATTATGTCGGATTGAGCGGAACTCTTAGACGTGGACAACGCGGCGTTTGTATGCCATGGAGTATTTTCTGTTGTACTTATCCATTCCATTTGCGGGGTCTGGGCGCATGATGTGAATACATAAACTGATAAAACAAGGCTTACTAATTTTTTCATGATATTCGTTTTTAAAGATAATTTATATTAAACTTCTAAAGCGGTTAACCTATGAATCCAAAATTAGGCGTGGTGCAACGGTAAAAAAAATAAAGTACTGTGAATGTACTTTATAATTATTTTTAATTATTAGTAATCAGTTATTTATGCGATGCTTATAAATGCTGAATAGTACGATTATTTGAGAGAAAAGGTTTACTCGTTAGTTCCGATTGATGATTCAATATCCATCAATTTTTTATCAAATTCCTCGTTA
>CALYRA010000321.1 GCA_945292135.1 uncultured Dysgonomonas sp. | reverse complement strand
TGGCTGGACAATAGTTATTATTTTCTTTTTCTCTATATTATTATTATTAAATATCTTGACGCCAATGATTGCGGATGATTTTTGTTATCTTTTGATCTTTGACGGAGTATTCCAAACAAGAGTAACATCAATTTCAGACGTTATATTATCTCAATGGGATCACTATTTTTTGTGGGGCGGCAGAAGTATTGTCCATTTTATAGCGCAATCCCTGTTATTATTGCCACCCATTATTACGGATATACTTAATACGATAGACTATATAGCCTATAAATTATTAATTTATATTCATATAAAAGGGAATAAGCCCAATGACTTCAAACTATTTATACTTATAAATTTAGCGGTCTGGTTTATACAACCAGCGTTCGGAGATACGGTTCTTTGGATAACGGGTAGCGCTAACTATTTATGGGGAATGATCATAGTTTTAATTTTTTTGATACCATTTAGACTATATAAAGGAGAAAAGAAATCAAAAAAATATACGTTCATAAAAACATTGTCACTTTTTTTATTGGGAATTATTGCCGGATGGACAAATGAGAATACCGCAATAGCAATGATTGTTATAGCAATATTATATTTGATTTATTATAAAAACAGTACTCATAATATTCCCTGTTGGGGAATATCCGGTATTTCAGGAGCAGTAATAGGATATATAATTATGATAATGGCTCCGGGCAACTTTATGCGCGCCGGAGAAGCAGTTTCTTTTGACTGGTTAGTTCTTGCCTATCGGTTAGTTAATCATACATGGAATTTTATTGTAAATTGTGGAAGTCTTAACCTTGTCGGACTAATTATTTTTGTTTTGTATTGGCATTATACGAAGCAAAATAGAAGCGTTATATTAAAATCATCTTTTATATTTTTTGTGGGAGTATTAATCAGCGTGTACTCTATGATTCTTTCTCCATCATTTCCTCCACGCGCTTGGTTTGGAGTAGCGACCTACAATATTATCGGTGTAGGAATAATATTATATAACTTGGATTGGAATTACAGATTTTTGAAGCAAATCTATTATGGTATTCTTTTAATGGGAATAATAGCATTTCCCTTTTCATTCTATTTTGCGTTCAAAGATATCTATTCTGTACATTCTTCTTTCAAAGAAAGAGAAATAGTTATTCAACAGGCAAAACGTGAAGGATTACCTTATTGCGAAGTCGAAAGATATAATACCAGAACTAAATTTGTACATTCGGAAGATTTGGAGGCTAATAAGTTTATGTACGCTTACTATGGAATAGATATACGATTTGAATGAGGACTTTACAATGAAGTAAATATCCCGACTATACCCACAATGATTAGAACAGTACCTATTATGCGGTTAAATATTTGAAGACCGCGGGGATTAAAACGTCTCCGCAATTTAGCTACGATATAAGTGACTAACAGCCACCAAAATAAAGCTCCAACGCCAATAACCAGAATAGAAAGTAAATTAAAAGCAAAGGATTTTTCAGGCGCAATAATATGAAATCTGGCAAAAAGCGCCATATATAAGAACAATGTACCGATGTTGCTGACAGTGAGGATGAATGCAGAAATAATGACCTTCCATGAAGACATTCTGTTTTCTTTCAGTTTTGATAAGTTTTTTGAAGGATTTCGCCCGAAAATTATATATCCAAATACAATCAGGATAACACTGCCCGCAATTTGTAGAGGTTGTTGATGTTCGTGAAGAAATTCTGTACTTAGACCCATTCCCAAAGCGGCGATAAATGCTATTAAAGCTAACAACATATCGCCGATAATAGCGCCGATACCTGTGAAGAGTCCGTGTGTTCTACCATCATTGAGAGTCCGTTGGACGCACAACATTCCTACAGGCCCCATAGGAGCGGATGAAAGGAATCCGATAAATAGACTTTTTATGATTATCTCCAAAATTTGATCTTTTAACCGATATCAAGAATAAATCATGATATATGTCTTATGATTCTGTTTTCATTACAAATATAATATCAAAAAATTTAATTTGAATGTTATTTATTGAAAAAGCAACAACAGCCATTAGATAGTTAACTCTAATGACTGTTGTATTTATATAATATTAACGATTGTAATCTGATTAACGATCTCTGTATTTTGAATATACTATTTGAAATTTCATATTATCTTCATCTGTTCTCAATATTGCTGATGTAGGTTCCATCAGGTTTGAAACGGATTTAAGCTCAATGACGTTACCGTAATTTGTTGGTATAATTATCGTTTTGATTTCTACGGGAATCAAAACATATTTAAGATCAGGTATAGTTGAAAGATTTTCGTCTCTATATTTATTCAGATAGTAATTTATCATTTTCTGAATAGTCCCATAGCTTATATTATTATATTGCGAAATATTATTTAAGTTATAAGAATTTGTATTTGCCGAATAAGAAATAATAAAACTTGTAGTATTGTTTACTAATTTCTTATCCTTTTTTAAAAAGAAACTATTAACGGAATCTTTTGGTATAAGAAGCAAATTCTTTGGTCTTGGAAATTTTGAAAACTGATCTTCTTCTGTAAATCCTTTTAAGACAATTGTTGCGGAGTTTACGGAATAGCCTTTCTCGACTTTATTTGCTATTTCACTTAAAGGAATTGTAAGTTCGGTATATACTCCGGCTGGTGTTTTGATATAGGTTCTTTTTGGACTTCCTTCTTCCAAGAGTTTACCTGTATTCGAATTATCTACGTGATTCATTTGTATCACTTCGGCCGTGTTTGCCAGTTGGAAAAGGGCTGGTCTTATCGAGTCCTTTGTATTGTTGTAGTTACGTCCCACATAAGTGTAATTTACATTGAGCATAGTGTGTTCAACGTTCATAAGTAAGTCCGTACCAAACGTTTGGGTAATATAAACGCCGGGTAAGTATTTTCTTAACGAATTTATATTTTGAAATGTTGTAGAATCATTCAACCATTTGTTATAAATATCTTGACCTATATTCTTATCTACCTTGAAGGTTATTCTTTTTAAGCGATAATTCCATTTTATATCAGATATTGAAAATAGATTTCTTCCCAATACTACTGACATGTCGCAATAATCTTTCGGATCAATGTTTGTATAAAAGTCC
>CALYRA010000320.1 GCA_945292135.1 uncultured Dysgonomonas sp. | reverse complement strand
TACTTTGCTGATTATCGCAATCGTAATAATGTCAAAATGCAGGATTTGAAGGAAGCTATCGGAGTAGAAGCGCGTTCAACTATTTTTAATCCGACATTTATCAAAGAAATGATGAAAGGCGGCTCATCAAGCGCATCCCGCGTAACTGAAATAGTTACTAATACTTACGGTTGGAATGTGATGAAACCTAATGTAATTGACAATGAAATGTGGGATCAGATATATGATGTATATGTTAAGGATTCTCATAATCTTGGCGTTGAAGGTTATTTCAAACAAAATAATCCGGCTGCGTTGGAAGAAATCACAGCGGTAATGATGGAAACAGCCAGAAAAGGTATGTGGAAAGCTTCGGACGAACAGTTGAAAACCGTTGCCCAATTACATACGGATATTGTTAAAGAATTTGGATCTAAAGGTTCAGGATTTTCGGCAAGCAACACAAAGTTGCAAAATTTCATAGCCGGCAAAGTTTCAGAAGATGACGCTAAACAATACAATCAGCAGTTGCAGAATATGCGTGTTCAAGCATCCGCATCCGCAGAAAAGAGTTCGCAAAATGGAACTGTACTGAAAAAGGAGGAGATACAACAACAAGCTGCAAATTCTGAAAAGACCAATTTAAACGGTATTATTATAGCATCTGTTGTCATTGTAATCTTTATTATTTTACTTGTCGTTCTGAGAAAGAAACGCAAAAACGAAAAATAATATATGGAACTTATCATTCAGATTCTTATAGTTTTTATCATTATCAATTGCATACTAAAATTAAGCTTTTGGAAACCTTGGCAAGCTTTGGTATTCGGGGTTATTTGCGCTGCATTCATCATTTGGGCATGCCAGTACGCTGTATTGCAGTCTAAAACTCAAATTGCAGATTATCTGAATAATAAGAAAATACTTGAAGATATGGCTGTGCTCATTACTATTGAGTCAGCCATATGCTTCGGTTTTTGTTTTGCCGCGCTCCAAGACTTATTTGGAAAGAAGCGAAAAAAATGGGCTAAACCGTTATATTGGTATCCCGGTATCCTGATCTTTCCGGTACTATTTTATTGTCTTACGCAATTGATATTTGGTCATCCGGGTACAGATTTTTCTACTATATCCTATATTCTGGCAGGGATAACGGTAGTCGTATTGCCTTTGTCGAGTTGGCTGATGCGTTGCCTTTTTCCGGAAAAAGATTTACGACTTGAGGTCTATTTCCTTGTAAGTCTATTCGTATCTATTCTGGGATTGTTGACCACAGTCAATGGGAACGTAGTATATGCCGCTGCCGAAGAACCGATCAATTTTAAAGCAGTAGGATTGTCTTTTACATTATTTGCAATAGCTTTTGTTGCAGGATTTATGTGGAATAGATTGAAATGGATTTTATTACAAAGAAAAAAAGAGAATACAACAAAAAATAATCAAACAAGATAATTTATATATTTTATGGAGACTATTTCTAAAGTTTTGTTTTGGGTTGCTAACAGTCTACTTATACCCGATATTATCATCTTATTATGCCTTTTTGCAAGATCATTGCTACTGATTGGAAGCTTCTACAATCAATATATGGTAAAACGGAAAAATGATAAATCGTTGAATCAACAGATAAAAAATTTGAGTATAGATAAAGTAGCGGAATTGAAAAAATCTTTACCGAAAAACGATAATTCACTTTTTATTAAATACTTGCGTGATATGCTTTCAAATCCTGCTAATGAAAATTATTCAGATTATCTTATCAATAATTTTGAGAATGACGCATCAAAGGATATGGCGGTAAGTAAGATTTTAGCAAAAATGGGACCTGTTTTGGGCTTGATCGGAACATTGATTGCGATGAGTCCCGCGTTGGTTGGTTTATCGACAGGAGATATAGCAGGAATGGCATACAATATGCAGGTTGTATTTGCGACTACAGTTGTCGGTTTGGTAGTTAGCGCGATCGGATTGATTACGCTGCAATATAAGCAACGTTGGTATGGAAAAGACTTAAATAACTTAGATTATGTTTCACGCATAATAGTTGATGGGAAGGAGGAAAATAAATGAGACATAGGACACGTCGCGTAAATAGTTTTATGCATGAGGAAGATACTGATCCTTTAAGCGTAATTGTAAATTTATTTGATGTAGCGATGGTATTTGCTGTTGCGTTGATGGTCGCTATGGTAATGCATATGAATATGACAGAAGTTTTCTCAGATGAAGATTTCACAGTAGTCAAAAATCCCGGTGAAGAAAACATGGAAATTATTCGTAAAGAGAATGGTAAAATAATTAAATACACTCCATCACAAGAACAAAGTGAAGGTCAAAGCAATAAATTGAAACGAAAAGTAGGTATTGCTTACGAATTGGAGAATGGTGAGATTATATACGTTCCTGAGTGAGAATACTGAAATAAATTAAATAGCATTAAGAAATTAATTTTATCCCCTCAATGTACCGATAATAAATATTGGTCATTAGGGGATTGTTTCTTAACATTTAAGAAATCATCATATCGGATTATCATGTTAACAACAGTGTTTATTTTATTATTCGTATGATTCTTTATTAAAACTGATACTACAAAGTAACTCTTTTGTTATAATATAACTTCCTTTCTAAAATATCATTTCAAAAGAACCTCCAAAATAATATCTTATCAATTGATGCTAAACGTATTTGTAATTAACCTTAGTTCAGATAATTCATCCGCTTTTCTAAAGCGATTCTAAAAGATGCTATAAATCCAAATAAGATTAGTACAGCTAAGCATATTTTTTCGAAGGTTATGCCCGTAAATTGCACAATTATACTAAAAGCCAGAAAGGCTGTTTGAAACCATATAAATACCTTGAGCATAATAATTAATAGTTTATTATAACTGATTGGTATAATCTTAGCGGCAGCGAGATTGATGAATATACTCAAAGAAAGAAAAACAATAGTAGCAACCGCAATAACAACAGTAAATTCTTGATAATTAAAATTTATACCAATGATTGACCCGAAAGAAATCACTTCTAAAATTGTTAAAATATTTGTAATAATTATAATTAAATATACTGTACAAATTACTACTCCGGCTGTTTTTAATTTTAGTTTTTCCATGTG
>CALYRA010000319.1 GCA_945292135.1 uncultured Dysgonomonas sp. | reverse complement strand
TTGTTCCGCTAAATTCATTATAACTGAGATTTAGATAGTCAAGATATTGCAAATTACCTAAACGTTCCGGGATGCCTCCCTGAAACTTATTGTTCGAAATATCTAAATGATTCAATTGCGTCAGCTTTTCTATTGATTCAGGTAATGAACCTGTCAAATAGTTTTTTCCCAGCATTATAATTTTCAACTTTTCTAATTTATCAATCCAAAAAGTAATTTCGCCTGTTAATGCTTGATTAAATATGCGTAAATCTTCTAATTCGGTTAATCGCCCGATTTCAGAAGGAATATTACCTTTTATATTTTTATAATATCCATTATTATTATTAGCTAAATTAAGTACTCTCAATTTACTAAAATCACCTATTTCGGAAGGTATTTGTCCTGATAAGTTATTATCTGATAAATTTATCTCTACTACATGCCCATCTTCTATAACGACACCATGCCAGCCTTCATATACATTATTACCTTTGGTAACATCCCATTTTGTCTGCCAGTAAGTTCCTCCTAATTTGTTATAAATAGCAATAAGTGCTTCATACTCTTTTTGAGGAATAGGATCTAATTTTACTTTTACCGAGTCGAATGTTAATGAGGAGCCATATGAACTACCACTTTTTTGATATATAGTAACATGCAAATTATTTTGAGTTCTTAGTGTCTTCAAAACTTCTTTTGGGATTCGTAATATGCCATCTTTGTTGGCTTGAAGATTCGATATGAGAGTTGTATTTCCATAACCTACATCAAAATTGTTCTTTGTCGTAAATCCATTGATTGCATAATCATACCTCATTACTGTTGGAAGTTGAATGTCTACAGTATCTCCCATGTAAGTAAATACACTTTCTCTGCAATATTGATATCGCATATCAATAGACATACCAGCCTTCAAACCATTACCAATACTATCTATTCTATTTGAATATAAATTTACGCTTTGAAGGTTTGGAGAGGAAGAAAATAGGTCAGGTAAAGTTCCGGATATACTATTATAGCTTAAATTTATTTCTTTTAGTTTAGTCAAGTTATTTATACTTGCAGGTATAGTTCCACTCAAATTATTATCCCTCGCATAGAAATATTCTAAATTTACAAGTTTACCTATTTCCTCAGGTAAAATTCCGCTAAGTTTATCCCACCCCCAATAACGATGATTTAGGTTTAAAGTACGCAACATTGGCAAATTTCCGATTTCTTTGGGCAAAACTCCTTTTTTATTGGCATGATTCAAGTCTAAACCTATTACATGCCCATCTTCGACAATAACTCCCGGCCATACGCTTGTATGTAAATTATTGGAAGAAATATCCCAAATATAACCATTGCCCCAATTTGCTCCATTCAATTCGTTGTAAATTGCGACCAAAGCTTCGTACTCCGAGTCCGGAATCTTCTTTGTTAAAATATCAACCGTCTTAAAATTAATATTTGTCTGAGCCGCATTTCCTTCATGTTGATATATTCTGACCACATCTTTAGCATTTAACGAGGTGAGCAAAGTTTTAGGTATCCTCACATATCCTTCAGGGTTTGCTTTCATTGTTGCGACATGGTTATCATTTATGTAAAAAAATATAGTATTGCGAGCCGAATAATTATCAGCTGAATAGTCATACAACATTATATTAGGTAATTTAATATCAACCGTATCACCCCTATATCTAAATTGATCGTACAGAATATTTTGATTTTGTATATATAGATTCACGCCACGGTTAATTCCTGCTTTAATTGTTGAAAATTGATTATACCTAAAATCAATGTTTTTTAACTGAGGCATTTGGCTGAAATCAAGAGTAATATCTCCTTTAAATCTACAGTTGTAAAGATTAAGTGATGTTAGCTCCTTTAAGTCTTCTATTTCTTTAGGCAACGCGCCCTCTAAAGCTACATTATTATTTAAATTTAAAACTCTCAACAGTTTCAAATTATTAATGCTTTTAGGAAGTGTTCCTCTTAATTGGTTAGATTGTAAATTTAATTCGACAACATGTCCATTTTCAACTATTACTCCTGCCCATCCTCCTTCGTGGACGTTATTGGTTGAAATGTCCCATTGCATTTTCCAACCTAAACCGGCTGTAGTTTCGAATAATTCTTTCAAAAATTCAAATTCCGAATCGGGAATTTTCGCATTAGCAACACCAACTTGATTATACTTTAATTGCGTCCCGGTAGCTAATCCTGAAATTTGATGGATTATAACTATTGGCTTCTTGTTCAAATCTAAATTAGCAGATTCGATAAAATTTTTGGGTATCAGAATTTTACCATCTTCGGTAGATGTGACTTGTATTTCTTTAAGATCGTTGCCGACATTAATTGTTACTTTAAATTGGTTTAAACCTGAACCAAGCGTACAAATGTCAGGTAAAACAATTTCAACATCTTTTCCTGAATAAATAAACTGCGGATAGTCTAAAATCTGAGAACTAATATCAAGATTCAAACTAGCGGGATATTTAGTCGATATACTTGTAAGACTATTGTTCTTTAGCGTTAGCGACTTGATATTTGGCAAGTTATTAAAACTAAAAGATACAGATCCGGTTAAATTATTAAAAGAAAGATTTAAGCTTCTTAAACCCGTCAGGTTACCAATATCATTATGAATAGTACCCTGTAGATTATTATCTTGCAAATCTATTTCAACGACTTTGCCATCCTCAACTTTTACTCCATGCCAACCACCCTCATGAACATTGTTTTTCGTAATATCCCATTTAATATTCCATTTTTCACCGGAAGCCGCCTTGAAAAAATTGACCAATGAGTTGTATTCCTTATTGGATATGGGAGCAGAGATTAAGTGTAGTTGCAAAAAAGAAGAAACGCAAAAAACGTACCACATCTAAGGAGTACAGTTTGTTTTTCATATTGTATCATACATTTTGAATGTTAAGTGTTATATACCAAAAATGATAATTATTTTTAGCTGTGAGTTCTATTGTTTGTATTAATAAATCAATTAACTTATTAAAAATATATAGGGTCGTATTCAAAAAAGGTCAATACAAATATATGTAAAATATAAACAAAAAAAAATATCTTTTATTTGTTTTTTAATAAATTTTTTATACATACCTTTGGATTTTGTGTAG
>CALYRA010000318.1 GCA_945292135.1 uncultured Dysgonomonas sp. | reverse complement strand
TTATTGTTTTGGATAAAGCATGATAATCCAATTCAATTACATGCAATATCGAAATCTAAATATGTTATAACATTTAATATATGGCACCTTAACAAACAACCCAGAACTTACATATTCATCAACCCAAAATGTCGCTGTATCCTCAGAGCGGACATTAATCTAAGCTTTTCTTAGAATAGTATTAAATAAACCTTTTGATTATATAGCGACTTCACCTTTTATATGTGGATGGGGATCGTAATCCTCAAGTTTGAAGTCTTCGTATTTAAAATCAAAGATACTTTTTACTTCAGGGTTAATTACCATACGGGGTAATTGACGAAAGTCTCTTGATAATTGTAATTTCACTTGTTCCAGATGATTTGTATATATATGAGCATCTCCCAAAGTATGTACAAATTCTCCGGTTTTTAATCCTGTTACTTGCGCCATCATCATTAATAATAAGGCGTATGACGCGATATTGAACGGAACTCCAAGAAATATATCAGCACTACGTTGATAAAGTTGTAAGCTCAATTTACCATCGGCTACATAAAATTGAAAAAAGGCATGACACGGGGGAAGATTCATATTTTTTATGTCCGCAACGTTCCATGCGCTAACAATTATACGACGAGAATCGGGATTTTTTTTTATTGTATTTACGGCTTCAGTTATCTGGTCTATATGACCTCCCTCATAATCAGGCCATGAACGCCATTGATATCCGTATATATGTCCCAGGTCTCCGTTTTCATTCGCCCATTCATTCCAAATGCGGACTCCATGTTCTTGCAAATATTTTGCGTTAGTATCTCCAGCTAAAAACCAAAGCAATTCATATATAATAGACTTCAAATGCAATTTCTTAGTGGTAAGTAAAGGAAAGCCATCTTCTAAGTTATATCGGCTCTGATGTCCGAAAACGCTTATTGTACCCGTACCTGTCCTGTCATTCTTTTCGACTCCTTCTGCTAAAACACGCTTTAGCAAATCGTGATATTGTTTCATATAATCCGAGATATCTTTTTTAGAATTTCAAAGTTACAAAAAAAAGGGAGCCATACCACAGAATAGCATAGCTCCCTATATAAATTCTAATTCTTAATTATTCCGCATTTTCCGCATCTTCTGTCGGAACAATCAATTTATATCCTTTACCATGGATATTGATGATTTCGATAGAAGGATCCGGTTTCAAAAGTTTACGTAATTTGGTAATATATACGTCCATACTACGAGCATTAAAATAGTTATCGTCTACCCATATTTGACGTAAAGCATGATTACGCTCCAAGATATCATTAGCATGCGCACAAAGTAATGCCAATAGCTCGGATTCTTTGGTTGTCAATTTTGTTTTTTGATTAGCAATCGTAAGCAATTGTTTTTGAGTATCAAACTCCATATTGCCAAAATGATAAACTTGTTGTTCGACAGTCTTTTTTCCTTTAACACGACGGAATATAGCTTCGATACGCAAAACCAGTTCTTCCATACTAAACGGTTTAGTGATGTAATCATCCGCACCTGCTTTGAATCCTTCAAGAATATCATCTTTCATATTCTTAGCAGTCAAAAATATAATTGGAATTTCTGTATTAATAGCTCTGATATCTTTCACTAATGTAATACCATCTTTTTTAGGCATCATAACGTCCAATATACATAAATCGTATTTTTCTTTTACGAAACCTTTGTAACCAGCTTCTCCGTCAATGTATAAATCTGTTTCGTAACCTTTTGCTTGTAAATACTCTCTCAAAAGCATTCCAAGGTTTTCGTCATCTTCACACAAAAATAATTTAAGTTTCTCTTCCATAACCATTTTTTTATTTGTTCATTTAATTTCACACTATATCATCTACTTATAAGTATGTGCAAACATATAATAAATTTAGTACCTTTTCCAAATTCGCTTTCTGCTCTTATTGTACCTTTATGATCTTCCACTATTTTTCTCACATATGCGAGTCCCAATCCAAATCCTTTGACATCATGCAAATTACCTGTCGAAACCCGGTAAAAACGTTCAAAGATTTTTTTGAGGTTCTCTTTTTTTATACCTATTCCATTATCTTCAACTGATATATATAATTTATTATTATTGTTCCATGATCGTATCATCAATTGTAGATCAATGTCTTCACGCCTGTATTTAACGGCATTATCCAATAGGTTAAATAATACATTCGTAAAGTGCATTTTATCGCCATATATTGTTGATTCGGTCGCTTCCAAATCAATATCAAGATTTCCGCCAAATTTTTCAACTTTCAATTGGAAAGTGTTTGCAACATGTACAATTATATCATTAGCGTCTAATTCTTTCATTTTTAATGTTGCTTTTTGCTTTTCGAAAAGCGACATTTGCAAAACCTTCTCAACTTGAAAACTCAAACGTTCCGTTTCATCATTTATCACGCCTGATATATGTTTAAATACTTCCGGCGATTTTGTAATAGACTGATCTTTGAGCATTTGAGCTGCAAGTGAAATTGTCGATACCGGAGTTTTTAATTCATGCGTCATATTATTCATAAAATCATTCTTCATCTCTGACAATTTCTTTTGTCTGAACGTAATATAAATAATTATAATGAAAGTAACCAACAATATGAATGTAAATAAGATTGAAGGTACTATAAATGATATTTCACTAAACAAGTAATGCCGTTTATCCGGAAAATACACTTTCAAATGGGTTAGTTTTTCCGGCGGATCGTTTGGAAATAATACTTGGGAATACAGACTTCTGGAATCCGCAGCATCAAATCCTGATTGCTTGTAAATTACTTTATCATTTTTATCTACAATTTCATATTTAAATGGTAACTCTATACCATTATATCTTAACTCGCCTTTTATCATATTTTCAAGGAGCTTGAAATTTATACGTTCGGCGATCGGAACATTGCTTGCTGTATTCATTACCATATTGGCGACATTATAAATATTATCGACTTCATATAAGTAACGTTTCTTTTGCTCTTCTTGCAAATCATAGATTGATTTGGAGATTGCATTTGTACCTCTATTTTTAGGCGATTGAAATACAGTTTTCGATGGATTCGGATATATGGTGCTTGAAATATCCATATTCAATTCCATACCATCCGGACACGTAGTTACTTTT
>CALYRA010000317.1 GCA_945292135.1 uncultured Dysgonomonas sp. | reverse complement strand
TACTAAAGAATTTTTCATTTGTATGCTAATTTCTATAATTTAGAGAAAAAAAAATCTCTTAGCTTCTTAGGCTAAGAGATTCAAAATGCTTGTGTCAAGGGATCCAAACTTAAATAATTAGAGTTACGAAAAAGACTATTCTTCATTCAGAATAGTTGTATTACAATTTATCTATTAATCTTATTTTAGAAGGTTATATAGCAACAGATATCATTATCATTAACCCAAAGATCTTTTACCTATTAAACAAACATTTAAGACTACAAAGAAAGCTAATAGTTTGATTATCTGATTAGTTTTTAACTTCTTTTCGTCTTCATTTAAAAAATGATACAGAAAAATATTCGTATTAAGCTTGTATTAACCTATATAAACTATCTACATAAATAGATAAAATCTATAATAAAGGATTGATGAAAAATTGTTGTAGGTAAATAATTTTATCTGACCCTGAATTTATATCTTCTCATATAGCAATATGAGATTATAGGGGAGTGAAATAAATATGATATTTATACTGTCAATTATAAGGCTATTTCAATAGAAAAGTAAAAAACTGAAGGCTTTGAAAGTATTTTTGGACAAAATAAAAAATATCCGCAAAATCAGTATACCAAATTAAGACTTAAATATTTGCATAAAGTTTTCTTTGTAACTTGGAGAAATTTCGATTTCATTGCCGTCTTCTAATACGACATAGCCACCTGAATTTTTGTGATAAGACTTGACATAATTCACATTAATAATATGAGACTTGTGTATACGAACAAAGGGATAAGGCAATATCTCACTAAAATGTTTCAAAAACCTGCAAACCATTTTCTTGGTCTTATCTCTTAAAAATATATCGGTAAAATTTCCGTTACCCTGTAAACGTACTATTTCTTCCATCCTTACCACTTCAAAGCCTTCAAGAGTAGGTAATATAACCTGTTGTTTCTCCGGTTTTGATTCTTTAAAATTCTCGACCAATATACGGTTTCGGTTTATTATCTCATTATTTATGATATGCTGTTGCACCTTATTTACGGCTAATATAAGCTCCTCTATACTAATAGGCTTTAAAAGGTAATAGGCTGCGCTCTGATTCAAGGCGCGAAGTGAATATTCAGAAAATGCTGTTACAAATATCGTTTCAAAATATAAATCTTTACATCCTTCCAATACGTCAAAAGCGTTTCCAAACGGCATCTCTACGTCAAGAAACACAAGTTGAGGTTCCAACTCATGTAATAACAGGATCGCATCTTTGCAATTGTCAATTTCACCAATAACCTCGATTTGAGGACAATATTTTTTCAGATAAGTTCTCAAAGCTTCGCGCGCAGCAGATTCATCTTCTACTATGACGCTTTTTATTCTCTGTAAAGCATTCATATCTATCAGTCAATAATTTGGTTAAACACTGCCGGAAAATGAAAAATAACGATCACTCCTTTATCCTCCCCTTCTTTATCTACAATATCAATCGTTATGTCGCAATTATACAAATCATTCAGTAGGTTGATACGCTCGGTAGTATTTGACATACCACGCGAATTATGCGATCGTTGATGTTTTGTTTTCAACTCCTTGCTCCTCTTCATTCCAATGCCATTATCCTCAACAATGACTATTAACTTGTCCTTATCAGGCTTTATCGTCAACGACAAAAGACCTTTGGTTTCCTTATAACGGAGCCCATGCCAAATAGCGTTTTCGAGATGAGGCTGAATAAGCATATTAGGTACATAAAGCGCATCTGTATCCAATGTATTATCTATGTCAATCTCAAATGTGAATTTATCATGAAAACGCATATATTCAAGATCCAGATATTCTTTCAACTGCTCCAATTCTGTCGCTAAACGAATGAAATCTTTATTGGAGTTTTCCATTATATTACGCATCAATTTGGAATAGGAAGAAAGATATTTATTTGCCTCCAATTCATTGTTTTGAGCTATAAATTGATTTACGCTGTTAAGGCTATTGAAAATAAAATGCGGATTCATTTCACGTCGCAAAGATTGTAAAGCAATTTGTTTGTTTTTCTTCTTTATGGAATATAATGTTTTTGCTATAAACCCCAGAAATATAAGGATCAGCACAACAAATGCCAACAATACGTAGTTCAAAACATTTTTACGTTCAATTAACTCATCCTTTAATTCACGTTCACGTTCCAATTGGCTGATACGTTCTTCATGTATTTGAAACATCTTGGCATCCACCAACGAACTATCTGATTTTATAAGCGGTTCGAGCCGTTCCAAAAAATCATCATAAAGTTCCAGAGCCTTTTTGGGTTGTTTTCTTTTTATATATTGTTCAGCGAGCATTCTGGCGCTACTTTTCGCTTCCAAAGTATGTCCGTCATCCATAGCCAGATCATAAGCTTTCCGAAGCGATTCTATACCTTCTTCGCCCCTGTTGCTTTGAAAATATGTATCAGACAAAGTCTGCAATTGCTTAATCTCAGTTCTGGTATCTTGATTATCTTTTACATCCTCTAATACTTTCTTATTAACTTCAATCGCTTTATCATAATTGCGATTCTGTACATAAATGTCCGCCAATTCTTTATTGATAGCTACAGCCTGAGACTTTTGTTTTGTATTTTCTAAAGCTTTATTTAAACTTGAAATGGCGCTGTCGGGCTTATTTTGCGCAACTGCGCTTTGAGCGAGCTGTTGATAGGCAACCGCCTTTTCTTCCGGATCGGCTACTTTGTCAAATAAAGCGAGATTCTCCTGAATCAATTCGGACTGAATTTTAGGGTTAGTCGTATTTCTCAATCGTTCGGCATCATTCACATTGATTGCTTGATAAGTTTGATAAGACTCACTGGCTGCGGCGACCCGTCCCGCCGACTCATAAGATACAATTGCTTGATCTATCTTATTCTGAGCCTCCTGCATTTTTGCGATCTCGCGGTCAACTGCCGCGACTTTGTCTTTGTTCTTAAGCTTTTCATATAACTTTTTCGCGCGTAGAAGATATTCTTCCGCTTTATCATATTTGCCTTCTGAGGCTAATTCCTTAGCTAATTTTTCATAACCTGCCGCAACTTCATCAACCGAAACTGTACTTTATTTCATTGAATTAGACAAATCGTAGATAGACGATGATGAAGACGCCGTTAAGTTTTTTTC
>CALYRA010000316.1 GCA_945292135.1 uncultured Dysgonomonas sp. | reverse complement strand
ATTTATTAGCCATACTGTTACAATCAATAGTGTTTGTCCATTGTTTACTATTCGTCGAGTAGCCATGAAGCAAGTATACTAAGGGATAAGCTTTTTCTTTGCTATAATTATCAGGAACAAAACAATATATTGTATCCTTGGATATTAAATGGCTTGATTCAATTATCAACATCTCTTGAGCATCTACCGTTATAGCAAATAAGAATAAGATGACTGATAGTATAAGTTGTTTTATCTTCATTTTATCTGATTTTATAAAGTTTATTACTAATATGTTATTTTTGTCTGACAAAAGTAAACAGCGAGGGTTTACCCTACAATAACGAACAAAATTGTTAGTATGTGATATGCGTAAAGAACAATCTTCAAACTCTATTAATGAACAATATTTATTTAATGCTTGTGGGTTAAATTTAGCAATTAGCAAAATTAGCGGTCGTTGGAAAACTCAAATCCTACTCTCTATTGTCAGAGGACATAACCGTTTTAATCTGCTCCATAAAAAAATAGATAACATATCGGAACAAGTATTAGGGCGGCAATTGAAAGCCCTCGAAAAGGATAATATTATTACTAAAGCCATTATTCCTGATAGTATCCCTATTGGTGTTGAATACAGATTAACTGATTTAGGGATAGAGCTTTTGCCTATTCTGAATGCACTTTGTGATTGGGGCAAACATTACCGATAGAATTTATATCATTTAGCAAATCGGAAAGAGTAGAAAATTATTTAAATGATATTTCAATCCTAATTTTATTATATCTTTGAATTCAGAAACTAATAGGATTAAGTTATGAAAAACAAGCTGTTTTTTATTATATTTTTTTTATTTGGTACAATTTCAACTTATTCTCAAACTTTGGCAGAAGCCAGAGAACTATATTTGATAGGTGAATATGAAAAAGCGTTACCGGCTTTCGAAACAGAATATAATGCGAAACCCACCGATGCTTCCCTGAATCAATGGTATGGAGTATGTCTGTTCGAAACAGGAAAAAATTTAGCAAAAGCGGAAGAATGCCTAATATTCGCGTCAAAGCGTAAAATAAGAGACTCATTTTATTATTTAGGAAAATTATACAGCATACAATATCGTTTTGATGAAGCGGAAACAGCTTTTAATTCTTTTCAAAAAGCACTTAAAAGAAGAGGCGATGAAGCAGCTTACGAAAAATTGGAAGCCGCAAAAAAAGAAATGTCCCGCCTTCGCAGGATGGTAAATAATACGGAAGACATTCAAATCATAGACAGTATCGTAATTGACAAATCTGAATTCCTTGATGCTTATATGTTAAGCTTATCTTCCGGCTCTTTGAAATACTTCAATGATATATTTTCTACAAATACTAAAGTCGAATCAGTCGTTTATGCAAACGAAAAAGAAACGAAGATTTATTTTGCCGAACCGGGTGAAGGCAGTATATACCAATTGTTTTCGATGGAGAAACTTATTGATAAATATGGAAATGAAAAAGCACTCTCTAACGATAATTTCGGATTGGGAAACGTGAATACGAATTACCCTTTCCTTATGCCCGATGGCGTCACTATATATTTTGCCGCAACTGATGAAGAATCAATTGGAGGATATGATCTTTTCGTTTCTCGCTACAATATGAATAATGATACCTATTTAAATCCTGAACGTTTAAGCATGCCGTTCAATTCGGTAGCAAATGATTATATGATGGCAATAGACGAAGAAAAAGGCGTAGGTTGGTTTGCCTCAGATCGTTTTCAACCTGAAGGATCAGTATGTATATATACTTTTATACCTAATACTACGACCAAAACAGTTGAAAGCGAAAATATGAAATACAAAGCCAAAAGAGCTATTATCAGCTCCATCAAAGATTCTTGGATAGAAGGTGTTGATTATACAAATGTGTTATCCATCGCGCGTAAACCAGCCGTGTTAAAAGAACGGAAAATTAGAGATTTTACTTTCATCATTAATGACAATCATACATACTATAATTTTTCAGATTTCAAAAATAAAGATGCAAGAGATACTTACTTCAAAGTAGCTCAAATAAAGTCCGAATTACAATCGGCAGCTACAGATTTACAGGCTCTAAGAGAAAAATATATTAAATCGTCTTTAGAAGACCGCAGACAAATGTCAAACAATATTTTGACAATTGAACGAAAAATAGAACAGATGCAAAGTGAGATTAATCAGCTTGAATTGCAGGCTCGGAATGAAGAGGTAAAAGAATTAAACGAAGCAATATTTTAAGAATAAATTCATAAAATCAAATATTGGTTCTTTTATTTATCTCATCTCTGATTAGAGAAGCTAATTCATAATCTTCCGTTTCAATCGCATTAACGAGCATTGCTTCTAATTCTTTGATTTCCAACAAAGAATAATCTAAAGGAAGATTTAAATTATCATTATTATAAGTATCTTTCTCTATTTGAGATTCATCATTGTCAAAAACTACACCTAATTCTTGCATAATTTCTTCAGAAGTATAGATCGGAGAATTCATTCTCAAAGCTATGCCTACAGCGTCAGATGTTCTTGACTCTACTTCTGTAATATATAAACCTGATTTTATAAATATTTTGGAATAAAATACGCCATCGCTGTATTTATATATATTGATTTCAATAACGGAAATTCTAAATTTATTCAGAATATTACAAAGTAAATCATGCGTTAGCGGACGGGGAGGGGGAGTCCCTTGAAGCTGAAAAGCAATAGACTGAGCTTCGGGAGTTCCAACAACTACCATCAATCGACGTATACCCCCTTCTTCAGCCAAAACCAAACCATACGCGCCAGTCTTATTTTGATTGAAAGAAAATCCCAAAACTGTAAGTTTAACCTTATCTTTCATAATAGATCACCAAATTCAATATCAAAAATAATGAATTAATTTTTTTGAAATCTTATTTTTCAATTAAAAAGTCTTTCCAAGAAAATATTACATAGTTTCGGAGTTTTCAAAAAGCATTTTAACTTTTCAAAAGAAGATCAGTAAATAAATTATATATATTAGTTGAATTTATTTGTACTTTTGTGCCTTATTTTAGTGTAGAACCAATTGAAAAAGTGAATGTTTGATTTAGTAAACAAACTTCTGACCAGTAAAGGGTTTAAAGAACTGATAAAATATGGAATT
>CALYRA010000315.1 GCA_945292135.1 uncultured Dysgonomonas sp. | reverse complement strand
ATTAGCTTCACTCAGAGAAAAGTACTTGTCAAAAAATCTAATTGCAAAGTTAGATACTATTGACATTTATTATGATCCGATTTTATTCGCTCAAGGTTTTTTTGAAGAGTGGATTTCAACGATCCAAATCAAACCTCATAATAATATGAAGGATGTTTATGATGTCTTCTACCATTTTAATGAAAAAAAATCAAAGAACTATATAAGGCTTTATCTTATCAAAGAAGATGGAATTTTCAAAATAAATGAAATAGAATATCGGATGCTTAGCGGCAGATTCGGAAAATTAAAATAAATATGAAAACAATTATTATACTTGCAGATGGCGCTGCGGATGAACCAATCGCCGAATTAGGAAATAAAACTCCATTACAGGCAGCTAAGAAACCATATATAGATATGTTAGCTGCAAAAGGTAAAAGCGGATTATTAGATACAATCCCACAAGGTTACAAACCCGGCAGTGAAATTGCTAATCTTTCAGTACTGGGATATGATGTGCCTAAAGTCTTTGAAGGACGTGGTTCTCTCGAAGCGGCAAGCATGGGTATAGAAATTCTTCCCGGTGAAATGGCTATGCGTTGCAATTTGATTTGCATAGAAGATGGTAAAATAAAAAATCATTCTGCCGGACATATTTCAAGTGAAGAAGCTGCGGAATTGATTAGATTTCTGGATAAAGAATTGAATGATGGCAAAGTTAGTTTTTATCCCGGAGTTTCTTATCGTCATTTATTAAAATTAAAAGGAGGAGATAAGAATTTGGATTGTACAGCACCACATGATGTTGTAGGAACAGATTTTCATGATGTATTAATAAAAGCAGCAACGCCAGAAGCCCAACCAACAGCAAATTATTTAAATAATTTGATTTTAAAATCACAGGAATTATTGAAAGATCATCCAGTCAATAAAAAACGTATCAGTGAAGGCAAAGACCCGGCTAACAGCATTTGGCCATGGTCGCCCGGTTACCGCCCTAAAATGGAAACATTGCAGCAAATATTTGGAATTAAGAGCGGTTCCGTTATATCAGCTGTTGACCTGATTATGGGTATCGGAGTATATGCAGGTCTAAAACTTATACATGTAAAAGGTGCCACAGGATTGTATGATACTAATTATGAAGGGAAGGCAGAGGCAGCTATTGAAGCATTGAAAAATGATGATTTTGTATATCTTCATATCGAAGCAAGCGACGAAGCCGGACATGAAGGAGACTATAAATTGAAAACCAAAACTATAGAATATTTGGATTCTCGCGTAGTAAAGACAATATATGAAGTTACGAAGGACTGGGACGAACCGATTACAATAGCATTATTGCCGGATCATCCAACTCCATGCGCTATTAAAACACATACCAATAAACCTATTCCCTTTTTAATCTATCGCTCAAATGAGAAAGGGGACAATGTTCAGGTTTATGATGAATTTGAGTCAGCAAAAGGAGATTATGGGCTGATAAAAGGGCGGCAATTTATGGAAATACTTATGAAATAAATAACAGAAAAGGCTATCATATGATAGCCTTTTCTGTTTAACCTAATTTAATAATAGTTCTTATTTCTTTTTATATTTCATCCTCCGCTTATTATCATAAAACGTAATAACCAGGAAAGCGCTACAAATAGTTACGATCATAATTGTCACAGCAAAGAATATCGGTGATAACAGCCCCTCTTTCCCCGATTTAAAATACATTCCTAAACCTAATGAGGTAATAAGCGCATACATCACACCCAAAACAGGAATAAGGCTATTCCAAACGGATTCAGAAGATTTTGCTTTGATTTTCTTTTTAGAAAAATAGCTTTCTGTCTGAATTTGCCGCATAATCCGATACTTCAAATTGTCACTCGCCTTCAAAGTAGTTCCCGATAGTAATTCTTTTATTTTTTCGTCTTGTATATTTTTTTTCATATCAGTTTCTATTATTCAACATTGGTTCTAATATAGCTCCGAGCCTTTTCCGTGCCCGATGCAATTTGACTTTCAAGTTTGATTCGGTCAGGCTGGTAATCGCCATTATCTCTTTTGAAGAATTTTCCTCAAGATAGTAAAGAGTCAGCAATAAACTTTCATCCGGCGGCAATTTTTTCATAGCCTCATCCAATAGAGCATTTCGCTCCCTTTCTTCCATCAATGATATAGTGTCCCAGTCTGAGAATGTATTACTACAGTCGACTACATGATAATCAGTATACTCTATATTATTTGGGCTACGCCTTAACGCTGTGATTGCAGTATTATATATGATACGATAAAACCATGTCGAGAATTTACCGGTATTTCGGAATGTATGTAAATTATGAAAAGCTTTGACAAATGCATTTTGAACAATATCTTCAGCATCCTGTTTGTTTCCACAAATCCGATAAGCTATTGTTACCGCCATGTCTTGATATGTATCGACAAAATAACCGAAAGAAGCAGTATCTCCGTTTAATACCTTGTCGATCAGTTGCTTTTCAATCATTATCCAAGTCGTTATCCAGATCTTGTTTTTTTCGAACCGCCAAGTAAAACGCAACGTATGCAATTCCTAATAAGAGAAGTACCGAACCACCAAGAATAAGCAAGCTATCTATAGTGCTCACATCATATACAAAATTGACAATAATATCAACAATAATGCCTAATCCGATACCGATACATAAAAAACCATTCCTTAATGACCGATACAAATTAGGAGCAGACCTGTTTTTAGAAGGCGGTATGATACCTTGCCTTATCAGTTCCATATTTTCCTTATGTTTCGTTTTCAATCCATATAATGCTAAAAAGATAGCGAATAATGGCGTTCCTAAGGAAAGCGTTATTGCTAAAATACCAGCTATGCCCTCTAAAAAGTTTCCCATAAATGTATTTTTTTGAGTTTATTATCAATATTCAAGTATATGACCATACGAAGTTGTAAATGGTTACAACCTTTTCTATTTTTCTGAAATAAAAAATTCTTACTTTCGATTGATTAGTAACTTTTCCAAGCGGATAACTTGATCGCGATATTGAGCAGCCTCAAGAAATTCAAGGTTTTTAGCAGCGGTAGTCATTTGTTTTTTAGCCATATCGATAGCTTTCTTCAGTTCTTCGATGCTCATATATTCCGCATTGCTTTCAGCAGCGGTAGCA
>CALYRA010000314.1 GCA_945292135.1 uncultured Dysgonomonas sp. | reverse complement strand
TACAGAAGTTCCACAATATAATATACATGTGAAATTAAAAGTAACAAATCATAAACCTGATATTATTTATCCTCAAATAGTAGATTTCAATAAAATAGATTCAGGAAATGAACAAACAATAGATATAATATTAAAGAACATCGGCTTGGGAGATAGTCCTCCATTATATTTTTCGATAGACAACAAACAATTTGAAGTTGTTGATTTGGATTATATAGATAGTATCGCCGCTCAAACGGAAAGAACAATATCCATAAAATACAGACCCTCCAATCATCCGAATGAAACCGGGATATTGCAAATATATAGTAAAGATAAAAAGTATTTGTATAAAATTTATTTAACAGGAGGGGTAAAAGAAACCCCAAAGATCAGTATAAAACCGGATAATCAAAAAATTGCGTCATTGAAAATCGGAGATGAGGAGAGTATTCGTTTTAAGGTGAAAAATATCGGCAAATATCCATTAAAATATTTCATACCCGGTCATGACAGTATTGGAATCGGTAAAGATTGGGCAGAACCCTATCATAATTATGGTTATACTGTGCGTACGAGCGATGATGCAAACAACCCTGTTAATTATTCATTTCAGGATATATCAAAGACAGGAATAGATATTACGCCATATTTTCTTGAAAGCGCGGCAAATTGGTATTACGAAGTTGATATGGGTTTTTTATTTCCATTTTATGGAAAAAAAATGGAGAAAATATATATAACACGCAAAGGATATACAGCATTTGATAATACCATAAACCCTGTTACTTACCCTAAATTGAATATGTCTAATACGCCTAAAGGCTTTATTTCATTATTAGGTTTACATTCAGTAGATTTAAAAAAGAAAGGTCGTATATACTATAAGACAGAAGCGGACAGGTTGATTATTCAATATACAAATATATGGAGAGGACAAAACACTAATCCGGAGATGAATTTAACAGCGCAAATGGTTCTTTATTCGAATGGAGATATACGTTTTTACTATGACGATATAACAGCCAGAGCCAAAGACAAAACCATTCCAGTTGTTCTTATCGAAAGTTATGATAGAGATGATGGTATATTATTGAGTGCGTCGGGAAAGCCAAACCTATTAAGAAGTGGATTTGCGTTAGGATTAGATTATCCAGGTCCGAACATAGTTAAATCTATTCAGAATGGTTCAGGTATAGTTGCTCCCGGAGATAGTTTAGACGTAAAAGTATTATTCGAAACTTCAGGTTTAGATGAAGGGATTGTAAAGCGAAATATTAATATAATAAGTAATGACCCTGCAAATAAGCTTAAAAATGTTTTGGTCGAATTGAATGTAACATCCGGAGGGATTGCTAAATCAGAAATATCTGAATCAGAAATAAATTTTAATGATGTATATGAAAATGCCATAGTTTCGTATAAAATTCGAATCAAAAACAAAGGATCAGCAAACCTTGATATTTTAGATATTAATTCGAAGAATAACAAATTCAATATTAATCCAACTTGTCCATTTACAATAAAACCCGGATCATTTGAAGATATAGACATATCAGTGCCAACATCAAAATTAGACTTGCTCGAAGATTTGGTCTTAATAAAGTATTCAAACGGAAGTAAAGATACTATTAAAGTTAAAGCAAATATTATTTCCAAACCTGATATCTCATTGGATCTATCACCAATAAAAATCGCGGTCGACATTCCCGATACAATTAATTATCCGTTAAATATTACAAATATGGGAGGATCTGTCTTGGATATTTCAGTTGAAGGAAACGAATGGATAAATTTTCATACAAATAAGTCAGATTTAGGAAAAGGCTATATTTTTTCAAAAAAAAATAATGGAGAATCATATGAGTGGATTGATATACGCCTCACAGGGAAACGTATGGCAGATGTCGTAGACAATAGTGACATGAATCAATTTTGGCAATCAATAACTCTTCCATTTACTTTTAATTATTATGGTACCAAGTATAATTCGCTAAAGGTATCAGTTAATGGCGTGATAAGTTTAGGTAACGACAATCCTCAATGGCTATATGCTCCGACAGGACTTCCTATATCATATGATGATTCATTTATATTCCCGTTTTGGATAGACGGATGTCCTGATGTCGAAGATTACGATATAGAGACAGCAGGCGTATTTTATCAGTGTGACGAAAATAAATGTGTTATCTCGTGGGAGTATATGATGAACAATCAAGGATTTGGGACACCAATTTCGTTTCAGGTCATTTTATATAGAAATGGATATATGAAGTTTCAATATAAACCAAGAGGAACAATGGATTATAATGCAAGCTTAGCTACTATTGGGCTTCAAAAATCCAAAGGTATAGACTATATGCTAATATCTTACAAGCAAGTTTTGGATTATGGAGACGGACTTTGTTTCATTATTTCTCCGAATGAATCTTACCATATTTCTCCCGGTGAAACAGTTGAGGGTACGATTACATTAAATTCAAATAATGTGATGGGGGGAATCTATAATGGTAAATTGAAAATAAATTCAAATGTCCCGAATAAAGAAATTCTGGAAAAAGTCATCGACCTTAGTGTCAAAGGTTCTCCGATTTTGGCGACTAAAGATACTATTGACTTTGGAGGTATAATAAATATTAATGCCCAGTCAATTACTCAACATAAAAACTTTTTTATTGTTAACTCAGGTTCAGCACCATTAAAGATACAAGATGTTGAGATGCTTTATGGCAACCAATGTTTGTACATTAATATGCCTTTTACGAGCGATTTTGAATATCCAATTATAGAACCGGGTAAATCTATTATGGCTGAGGCGGTTTTTGAGCCGGGTATAACTATTGGAAACTTTGAGGATAAGATTATTATGACAACAAATGCCGGAATTGATACTGTTTCTGTAAAAGGTTATACTTATGAACCCCCAGTGATAAATATAGATACAAATCCCATAGATGTTTGGTTACCTAATATGAATGAAGATACTGTCTATCAGATAAAGATTGACAATATTGCCGGAAAATACCCTTTAAAGTATAAAACCAATATTAATTATCTGCGAAACCGTTCACCGATAAAAGAACCAATTTCAGATTCGGACAGTATTATGCAATTATCGGATTATCGTGAAATAAAATATTTAGATGACACTGTACCTC
>CALYRA010000313.1 GCA_945292135.1 uncultured Dysgonomonas sp. | reverse complement strand
TACAAGTTAAATCCATTATTGGAAGTATACGCCAACTATCAGTTCGATAAAGATATAGGGGATATAATGAATTTTACGCAATCCTATACAATGACAAATTATCGGAACTTTCAAACTTCGTCAGGAATACTATCGAAAGTTAAAAAAGACAGCTATACGATAGGACTTAATTATAAAAATCATGTAACTGCATTATTTTTTAATACCAAACTATCATATATTACCTCTAAAAAGAACTTGATTTCTTCCCAAAATTTTGATGGAATAACTGCTTTTATAAATCGATTCCCAGTCGACAACTATCAAAAAAGATGGTATTGGCGAAATTATATTGGAAAATATATTACCAGTCTAACAACGAATATATCTTTAAGCGCTAGTTATAGCTTATCCAGATCTGAAAAACTTCAACAATCGTACAAATATCCATTACGTTCTTCAATAGTGCAATTACAGCCTAAAATTGATAGTAAAATCACAAATATGTTATCTATAACTTATATAGGCGAGATTTTATATAATGATATGAAAATAAAAATGAATGGGCTCAATAATAAATCATCATTCTTCCAATTGGATCAGATTTTAAAATTCAATTACTATCCTTCTGATAAATTCATAATTAATTTTCTATTTGAATATCTATATAACGATATAACAAATACTTCATTTAATTATTATTTCGCAGATATGGGTTTTACCTCCCAAATTAATCAATTTGAATTTTCTATTGCATTTAAAAATATATTTAATAGAAAATCTTATTCATATATAATTTATAATGATTTAGACACATTTTCTTATAATTACAGATTAAGACTGGCATCAGTTATAGGTAATTTCACATTTAAATTTTAGAGCTTTGCTTTTTCTTGAACGGATCGGTCGAAATACAGCCGATTTTCAACATAAACTAAATCATGGTTAGCTTTTATATTTGGAAAAAAATAACGAAATTTGTATTTATATGAAGCATGATATTGATCATTCTTATTTTATTCAGTTCTTGTAAATTCCAAATTATGGAGCAACGAAATATATGGAAAGATAATATTATTGTGCAAGGATACAATTGATATCTGAATATGGAAAAAATGACTTTAAAAGAAGATTTTTCAGTTTTTGATTTGATAAAATCCAAACACGATTTCAAATGTTCTGAAATAGTTATCAGCAAATCCAAAATACGGATAATGTATATATATAATCAATGTGGTATAAACCTAAAAGGAAAAAGTTTCATTATAAATGCCGAAAACAATATACCTTTTTCTGAGCCAGAGATTCTTTTCAAAATTAACGATAAGATATCAGATTACTTGAACAATTGTCCATTCTCCTTTTACGAAGGAGTAGAGTTTCAAAGTTAACAAGATAAGGTTGCAACATATCAAATGATACAAGGAAGTTAAATTAATTAATCATATATACTACTCTAAAAACAGAAATCAAAAAATGAGAAAAAGTGCATTACAGACAGCTAGAGCTGCTTACAAACCCAAAATGCCTAAAGCATTGTATGGTCATGTAAAAATTGAAGAAGGTGCTCCAACACAATCTGTGGCAAATCAAGATGAAGTAAAAAGTCTATTCCCAAATACTTATGGGATGCCAACCCTAAAATTTGTAGAATCTTCAGACAAAGCAAATCATTCTGCAATTAATGTTGGCGTTATCCTATCAGGCGGGCAAGCACCCGGTGGACATAATGTAATTGCCGGACTATTTGACGGTATCAAAAGTTTAAACTCTGATAGTAAGCTTTACGGCTTCCTTATGGGACCCGGAGGACTTGTCGATCACAAATACCAAGAATTGACAGCTGATATTATAAATGAATACCGTAATACCGGCGGTTTTGATATGATTGGTTCAGGTCGTACAAAATTAGAAACTAAAGAACAATTCGACAAAGGTCTTGAGATTCTAAAAAAATTAAATATTAAAGCATTAGTTATCATTGGCGGTGATGATTCTAATACGAATGCTTGCGTTTTAGCGGACTATTATGCGGCTATTAATGCCGGCGTACAGGTAATTGGCTGTCCTAAAACGATTGACGGAGACTTAAAAAATGAAATGATCGAAACATCTTTTGGATTTGACACTGCTTGTAAAGTATATTCAGAGGTTATCGGTAATATCGAACGAGATTGTAATTCTGCCCGTAAATATTGGCATTTTATCAAACTTATGGGACGTTCCGCGTCTCATATCGCTTTGGAATGCGCTTTGCAAACGCAACCTAATATTTGCCTTATTTCGGAAGAAGTTGAAGCTAAAAAATTGTCTTTGGATGATATCGTAACAGATATAGCAAATGCAGTCGCAAAACGGGCTGAAAATGGTAATAACTTTGGTACCGTACTGATACCGGAAGGGCTTATCGAATTTATACCAGCAATGAAAGCTCTCATAGCTGAATTGAATGATTATCTTGCGCACCATCAAGATGAATTTAACGCTGTACCAAAAGCTGAACAATTAATTTATATCAAGAAAAATCTTTCTTCTGAAAATGCAGCGGTATTTGGAAGTCTTCCTGAAGGCGTAGCTCGTCAGTTAACATTAGACCGTGATCCACATGGTAACGTGCAAGTTTCTCTTATCGAAACAGAAAAACTTCTTGCCGAAATGGTTGGAAACAAATTAGCTGAAATGAAAAAAGCCGGTAAATATAACGGCAAATTCGCTTCACAAGTTCATTTCTTCGGATATGAAGGACGTTGCGCCGCTCCTTCCAATTATGACGCAGATTATTGCTATTCGTTAGGGTATACAGCAGCTGCTCTTATCGGCGCCGGTAAAACCGGTTATATGTCATCCGTTCGTAATACAACAGCTCCTGCGGCAGAATGGATTGCCGGAGGTATTCCCGTTACAATGATGATGAACATGGAACGTCGTCATGGAGAAATGAAACCTGTTATCCGTCAAGCCCTTGTCGAATTGGATGGCGCGCCATTCAAATATTTCGCGGCTAATCGCGATCAATGGGCAGTCGGTACTGAATATGTTTATCCGGGACCGATCCAATATTTTGGACCAACTGAAGTTTGCGACCAAACTACAATCACTTTAAAATTGGAACAAAGTAAATACCGATAATTTTACTTGATAATAAAAACAGCCAACCTAAACTAAAGGTT
>CALYRA010000312.1 GCA_945292135.1 uncultured Dysgonomonas sp. | reverse complement strand
AAAAAAATACATAGAATACCAAAATACTCTGCTTTGGCTTCTTCCCAAAATGGAAGTACCAGTCCCGCCGTATGAGATACATTTCAAATTTGGCTTTAGTAATTCCCTTTCAGATTGGGATAATCCGGTAAAACCAACACAAGATATACTTAGTAAAAAGTATATGTTTAATGATAAGCTAATAAGAAGGGCAATAGTTGAAACGGAATTAGTAAAGAAAGGCGAAGAATATGTTGAATTTGAATTAAAAACGGTTGAATTATGATTTATCTACCAACCTAATAAAAGTGAAACAAAATAAAAATATAAAACAGAAGATAGATACTTATATAACTGTACAAGACGCCTTGCGGTTGAAGTCAATATGCGATAAGTATGGCTTTAAAAGTACCTATCAAGTACTTCAATATTTAGTGCATTGCTTTCTTCGTGTCGCTGATCCCCAAAATGATCCAATAGATGAACCGCTTCCACTGGAAATAGAAGAAATGTTTATCAAGAATTCAGAATGGGAAAAGCGTACCCATACGAAAAACAGCCACAAAGGTATGTATATGCACCAGAAACCGGATCAAAGAAAATATAAAACCCCAGATGATTTAAAATAGTTGTGATAAGCTTTCAATTAAATTTATCAAAATAGTATATATATCTGATTTTTAATAAATTAATTACAAAATAAGTAGATATCAAAGATATGGAAGAATTAATCCCAATTACCGACTATCAAGGTAATAAAGCAGTAAATGCAAGAGTATTGCACCAGTTCTTAGAAAGCAAACGAGAGTTTGCAACATGGATGAAAGACCGTATAAAAAAGTACGGATTAATTGAGAATCAAGACTATGTTTCATTTGACGAAATTGTCAAACGTAAAGAGGGTGTTCGTGGAGCTGATGTGAAAATTGAGTACGCCCTCACAATTGACTGCGCAAAAGAGTTAGCTATGGTAGAAGATAATGTTAAAGGAAAGCAGGACTATGTTGTTTTTGACGAATTTGTCAATAACTCAAAAGGCTACTGTGGAGTTCCTATTTCTATTAACTCTAAAATTTAAATGTTATGCTTATCACATTTGAAAACGTTGAATTAAATGTTGTTGAAAATAAACAACATGAATGGCTATTAAGTACCGTTTTAGTGGCAAAAGGATATGGTGTTAGTGTAGATGCTATATTAAAACATAAGCAAAGGAGACATGGAGAGCTAATCGAAGGTAAGCACTTCCTTAGGGGGGTGGACAATTTGTCCACCCAACAAGATCAAGTATTTTGGACAAAAAGGGGAGTGGTAAGACTACGTTTTTTTATAAAAAGTAAACAGGCTGTACATTTCAGAGACTTTGCGGAAGATTTGGTAATTGACAAGATGGAATCTCAACCCCTCTCTCAATTGCAAATGTTAACGCTCCCTACACCATCATTTTTTTTTATTATAAATCCAGAAATTGGGTCAATTTTATATTTATCGTTATATAATAAAATTTCAAGGGATACCCTCTCAAGAACTAAAGTGCATAATTTAGTGACCTTGTCAATACCTTCTGATGTCACGACTTCTTTATTGTTTACGTAAACCCCATTATCATTTATGATTATTTCAACCATATCATGTAAGTATTGATTGTTGTGCATGTAATGATCGCTCAGCCGTAGTGGTAATATTTTTTTTGTTTTATGAGTATAATAGTATGATCTTTTACTTTTTGAAGATTTTTTTAGATTATATCCATGCTGACACAACCGTCTCAACAAATTGTTAGCTATCATCCCCATGGTAAAATGTTTAACCATATATAATAATTTATCTTTAAACTTATAAAATTTAACTATGACTATTGCAATTATCTAAAAAAAAATTGTCACTTTTGCTGTTGCAAAAACATTAATTTTAAGGCAAATTAATTGCCTATTCAACAATTAGGCATTTTTTATGTCTATACTTTATATAATATAAAGGCGGTTGTCTTTTCCCACAGTTTTTTGGGCGTGCCCTAAGATTGATGTTTTTGCGAACGGGAAATTGGCAGCCGTTCTTTTTTCTGCCAATATGCAAAAACATCAATTAATATGACAAACGGAACAAATTTAACTCCGCAAGTGGTAAGTTTCTCTTACCTAAACAATCCAATTCGTTTTAGTATAAACGGTTGTGTTATGATTAACGCCACAAACATGGCTAAACCGTTTAAGAAGAACCCTATTGATTTTCTTAAAACACAGAGAGCTAAGAATTTTATTAACAGTTTTTCCGTTATGAAAAAAATCATAACGGCTGATTTAGTGAAAGTTATACAGGGTGGCACTCCTCAAATGCAAGGTACTTGGATGCACGAAGATGTAGCCCTAGAGTTTGCCCGTTGGCTTTCCTCTGAATTCGCTATATGGTGCAATGATCGTATTAAAGAGATTTTACAAAATAAGCAGCCATCGCAAACCGAATACGACGATCTTATTAAAAACTGTAAATATTGGAAAGAACAGGCTAACGAATGGCATAAAACAGCAACATGGTGGGCGAAGCAAGCCATAAATGAATGTAGGCGAACTGTAGAGCTTGCTGAAAGATTATTCAATAAGTTGTAACAAGCTTTCATTTATTATATTCAGAAGGATAGGCGAATAACCTATCCTTTTTTCATAAAATTTTTAAAGTCATGGCAAAAGATGCAAACTATATCAAGTTAATCAATACCCAACGTTGGCGTAAGCTAAGGTTGATGAAGCTACAAGCCCAACCGCTATGTGAGTGTGAAGAATGCAAAGAACATGGTAGAATCATTTCAGCTACAGAAGTCCATCATATTGTTCCGGTGGAATCCGTTACCACTATAGAACAAATGGAAGCGCTGATGTTTGACTGGAATAACCTTATGTCGGTATCCAATGAATGCCACGCACGTATCCATGCCGAAATGTTTTCTCACACAAAAGAAAATGTGCAAAAGGCAAATGCCAAACGAACCCAAAGGTTTATTGATAAGTTTCTTTGAACAGTTTCAACACCCCTTTATCCCTAAGTATAGGGCGGGAAACCTCCCACATTGCCAAATTTCGCCATTTCATCGGGAGTTTAGAAAAACAAATAAAAAATGTTAAATCTTGAGGGTAGAAATGTTAAAAAACTATTCCCCCTGTCTTTTTTTAAAG
>CALYRA010000311.1 GCA_945292135.1 uncultured Dysgonomonas sp. | reverse complement strand
CAGGCTTCAAGCTTAATCAGATAGGTAATGATAATATAAAATGGGAAACTACCACACAGACTAATTTCGGAATTGACTTCTCGGTATTGAACCAAAATCTGTACGGTTCGTTTGACGTATTCTATAAGAAAACGACGGATATTCTTGTCGAAATGGCGGGCATAGCTGCCATGGGAGAAGGTAGTACTCAATGGATCAATGCCGGTGAAATGAAGAATAAAGGTTTTGAACTGAATCTGGGTTATCGTAATAAGACTTCATTTGGCTTGAAATACGATTTGAATGCAAATTTATCTTCCTATCGGAACAAAATTACCGCATTACCAGCTACGGTTGCGGCAAATGGTACGGTTGGAGGTAATGGCGTTAAAAGCGTGATCGGACATGCCAATGGTTCGCAGGTTGGTTATGTCGCTGACGGTATTTTCAAGTCGCAAGATGAGGTTGATAATCACGCAAAACAAGAAGGAGCCGGTGTCGGACGTATCCGATGGCGGGATTTAGATAATAATGGCGTTATTGATGAAAAAGACCAACAATGGATTTATGACCCTACCCCATCGTTTAGTTATGGATTGAATATATATCTGGAATACAGAAATTTTGATTTTACAATGTTTTGGCAAGGAGTACAAGGCATAGATGTAATCAGTGATCTTAAAAAAGAAACTAATCTTTGGAGCGGTCTTAACATCGGGTTCTTAAATAAGGGTAAACGAGTACTTGACGCATGGACTCCAGTTAATCCAAATTCAAATATTCCTGCGTTATCCAGAAGCGATTTAAATAATGAAAAGCGTGTTTCAACCTATTTCGTTGAAAATGGGTCTTTTCTAAAATTACGTAATGTACAACTTGGGTATAATATCACAAATAATTTTGTGAAGAAGATGAAAATGGATCGTTTACGTTTTTATTTAAGCCTACAAAACGCCCTGACTATCAGCAGTAAGAGTTTTACAGGCGTAGATCCGGAAAATCCCAACTATGGTTATCCTATTCCGATAAATTTAACATTTGGTCTAAATGTGGGTTTTTAATCAAGTAATTCAGTTTATTATGAAAAATATAATATATACAATAACTTTAGGACTATTACTTTCATGTAGTAGTTGTTCTGACTTCTTAGATCGTCAAGTACCTCAGGGAACTATCAGCAATGACCAACTAAGGAATCCGAAGTATATTGACAATTTGGTTATTTCAGCTTACGCCGTATGGATTACCGCTGAAGATATCAATTCTTCTTTTTCGATGTGGAATTATGACGTACGTTCGGATGATGCTTATAAAGGCGGTAATGGTACGGAAGATGGTGATGTTTTCCACTCACTTGAAATTTCGCAAGGTATAATGACTACCGCATGGAACATTAGTGATATGTGGCAGCGTCTTTACAATAGTATCTCTCGCGTCAATACATCTTTGCAATTGCTTGAGCAAGTTGACGGGAATATTTATCCGTTAAAAACACAACGAATTGCGGAAATGCGTTTTTTACGTGGACATGGTCATTTCTTGTTGAAAAGACTTTACAAAAAAATTCCGTTCGCAAATGACGCTAATTTGTCTCCAAAAGAATATAATTTTTTATCTAATACAACTTACTCAAATGATGAGGGCTGGCAACAGATTGCCGATGATTTTCAATATGCGTATGAAAATCTTCCTGTGAAACAGTCAGACAAAGGACGTCCCACTAAAGCTGCCGCAGCCGCATATCTTGCGAAGACATATTTGTATAAAGCCTATCATCAAGATAATACAGCTAATCACGAAGTGACTAGTATCAGTACGGAAGACTTGTTGAAGGTAGTGCAATATACTGATATCGGTATTATGGCGGAGGGAGGTTATGCCTTAGAATCTGATTTTCATAATAATTTCCGCCCCGAACCCCAGTATGAAAACGGAAAAGAATCGTTGTGGGCAATGCAATATTCGATGAATGATGGTACCAACAAAGGTAATTGTAACTGGTCTAACGGATTGATCGTACCTAATATTCCGGGAGTAACCGATGGTGGCTGCGACTTTTATAAACCAAGTCAGAATTTAGTAAATGCTTTCAGGACAGACAACAATGGTTATCCTATATTTGATTCATTTAATGACAAAGACTTTGACCCTCAATCTGATTATGCAGATCCTCGTTTGTTTCTTACAGTAGGTATGCCGGGATTTCCTTACGAATTTAACAAAAAGTATATGATGGATCAAACAATGACTTGGAGTCGAAGTAACGGACTTTACGGTTATAACGTGACTTTGAAACAAAACGTTGATCCTGATAGCGGTTATTTAATTAAGGGTTCATGGTGGGGTTCTCCAATGAATCGTATTGTGCTACGCTATGCGGATGTTTTATTAATGCGCGCCGAAGCTTTGATCCAACTTAATGATGGTCGTATCAATGAAGCTATGAATCTAATAAATCAGTTACGTATCCGTGCCAAACAGAGTACATATATGATCTCAGATTATGAACTGAAATATGGAGTTCATTTCAATATCCAAACTTATTCAGGCTCGTATTCTCAACAAGAGGCTTTTAAACTATTGAAATTTGAACGTCGCCTTGAAATGGCTTTGGAAGCTGAACGTTTCTTTGATTTGGTAAGATGGGGTGAAGCCGCCGAAGTTTTGAATAAGTTTTACGCACAAGAAGCTAATGATTGCGTGATCTATTCAAATGCCTTATTTACAAAGAATAAGAATGAATATTTGCCTATTCCTCACGCACAAATGAGCGCCAGTAATGGGAATTATACTCAAAACATTGGGGGGTGGTAACAATAACCATTTTATAATCAGCAACATATGAAATCAATATTAAATAAAATAAGTTTACTTCTCCTTGCGAGTACAATTATATTTATCACTTCAAGATGTAGTGATGATAATACGTCTAATCTTCATTTAGACGGCGATACATGGATTTCTTCGTTTACACTTGATAACAATTATTCTGGCGTTATAGACCTTGCGGCAAAAACAATAACAATAAGAGTTCCGGAAGTATATGATACGAAAGCAATGACAATTACTTCGATTGAAATATCAGATGGCGCCAAAGCTTCTTTAAATGTTGGTGACGTAGTGAATTTTTCATTTCCTCAGGTTATAAAAATTACCAATTGTGATGTTTAT
>CALYRA010000310.1 GCA_945292135.1 uncultured Dysgonomonas sp. | reverse complement strand
TTTTAACTCTTTATTTTCTATTAATTCTTTGACCGAAGATTTGAGATCTTTAGCCATCTTTTCTACAATATGGTAACTTTCGGGATGTACCGCCGAATTATCAAGAGGGTTTTCAGCTTCAGCTATGCGGAGAAATCCCGCGCTTTGTTCGAATGCTTTTTCACCCATTCTCGGAACTTTCATTAGTTCGCGACGGGACTTAAATGCTCCATGTTCTGCACGGTAATTCACTATATTTTGAGCTAAAGAAGCTCCTAAACCCGAAACATACGTCAGTAAATGCTTACTGGCTGTATTAACATTTACCCCAACCTGATTTACACAACTTTCAACAACATAATCGAGAGTTTTTTTCAGCTTTGACTGGTCTACATCATGTTGGTACTGACCTACTCCGATCGATTTAGGATCAATCTTCACTAATTCGGCCAAAGGATCCATTAATCGACGTCCGATCGAAACTGCCCCTCGCACTGTTACATCATAGTTCGGAAATTCTTCGCGAGCCTGCTTTGAGGCGGAATAGACAGATGCTCCGTTTTCACTTACGACAAACACTTTTACTTCCTTTTCATACCGGATATTTGTAATGAAATGTTCCGTTTCTCGGCTTGCAGTACCATTTCCAATCGCAATAGCATCAATGTTATAGGTTGTTACCAGTTTGCAAACTTTGGATGCTGCCTTTGTATATTCATTTTGTGGAGGATGAGGATATATTGTCTCATTATGTAATAAATTACCTTGTTCGTCTAAGCATACTAATTTACAGCCTGTACGATAACCCGGATCTATTCCCAATACTCTTTTTTGTCCCAATGGGGGCGCTAGTAATAATTGTCGAAGGTTTTCGGCAAATACATGAATGGCTTCATTATCCGCTTTTTCTTTTGATAATGCTGCAAATTCATTTTCGATAGATGGTTTTAACAGACGTTTATAGGCGTCCTCTATCGCATCGGCAACGTAGTCTGAGGCTTCATTATCCGCTTTAAGGAATTGCTTATCCAATCTTTCCAAAGCTTTATCTTCTTCGGGAGATATATTGATACGTAAAAATCCTTCCGCTTCACCTCTACGCATTGCCAATAATCTATGTGAAGAACATTTATTCAGCCTTTCGGACATATCAAAATAGTCTCGGTATTTATCTCCCTCTTCTTCTTTACCTTTAACTACTTTGGAAGTAATGATGGCTTGGCGTTCAAATAAATTACGAATTGAATTGCGCGCATATTCATTTTCCGATATCCATTCAGCAATAATATCGCAAGCTCCTTTGATGGCTTCTTCCGTATCTTTTACATCTTCTTTCACAAATACTGATGCTTTTGATTCAACGTTGATATTTTGCTGAGCCATTATCATTTTTGCTAATTCTTCGAGTCCTTTTTTGCGAGCTATTTCTGCACGAGTTTGCCTTTTGGGTTTATAAGGCAAATATATGTCTTCCAATTCTGAAGCATTCCAACAGTTTTCGATACGTTGTTTCAGTTCTTCTGTCAGCTTTTCTTGTTCCTCTATTGTTTTTAGAATGGTTTCTTTACGTTTGATAAGTTCGTTCAACTTATCATATTGTTCTTTAATTGCCGTTATTTGTACTTCGTCTAAGTTGCCCGTCATTTCTTTTCGGTATCGGCTGATAAACGGGATTGTAGCTCCTCCTTCAAATAGCGATATTGTCTTTTCAATTTGGGTTTCTTTTAAGTTAAGTGTTGAAGCTATCAGTTTATTGATTGTCATAAAAATATATTTTTAGTCTCTCTGAATACTTTTTAATGTTAATATAATTATTGTTTTTCAATTAATAATTTCCAGAAACGTTTGGGCATATGTTGACGTTGAAGTTTCGGATTGATACGTTCTTTGATGGTCATTGACTTAAAATATCCTTTCCATAATTCCTGAAATATCTTTTCATCTTGCGCCAATAATGATTCATCCAATTTACCGGATAATAGATGTTCATCATCTTCTAGCGTAATCTCTATTGTTGTCTTCATATCATAGTAGTAACCATATCTGCGTTTTATGTCATAGATAATCCATTTTTGGTCGGCAAAGCGATCTACAAAATGTTCAATAACCAAAGGTAATGCGTTACATTTTGGTGAAACAGGCGCAAAGAAAACATCATCGGCTGCTTTCTGAAAACGTATAAACATCTTCAGGAAATGTTGTTCTTTTGAAACTTGTTTCGCTATCTGAGCGGTTCGCAATACGTCATTATCTCCAAAATTCAATTCAATAGATGCTGGAGCGTCAATCGTTTTACATATATATCTGAATAGTAGTTCTTCACTTCCTTCTTCTTCCGAAAGCCATACATGCGTCAACATATTGCACGCAATTTTTGATAATTTAGTCCGAATGGCTGCCCATACCCGATTTGCCTTGCTTTCGTCTGTCATCACATCATGACTTTGAGTCATAAACAACGGAGCGACATCTCCTATCGCTAATATTTTATCAGGAAATGTCTTGCGACTATATGCATCAAATACACATGTCAATAAACCTTCAAAAGTTTTATCATAAAAGAATACTAACATTTATTATTTTAATCGGGAAAGATTATTGAAAGCTGAGTGGAACTATCTTTTTTCTTTTTATTTGGCTCTGTTAATATTTTACGTACATATTCCGGCGAAACTTCATTTACAGTATTCATTGGCAATTCATTACAGGTAATAAAATATTGCGCTTTTTTCATAACAATACCCATTTTTTTGAGCTGCGAAGCATTTAATCTTCCATATTTGCGCGAAGTCACTATCAATCGGGCTGATTTAACGCCAATACCGGGTACACGAAGTATCATCGCATATTCTGCTTTATTGATATCAACTGGAAACATATAGGGATGACGTAAAGCCCAAGCCAGTTTTGGATCTATCTCTAAATCCAAGTCGGGATAAGAGTCGTCCACGATTTCGTCTGCCCGGAATTGATAAAACCTCATCAGCCAGTCGGCCTGATATAGTCTATTTTCTCGTACCAAAGGCGCTTGTTTTATTGCCGGTAAACGGGTATCGTAACTGTTGACAGGAATAAAGCCTGAATAGTATACACGCTTCATACTTGGACGTTTGTAAAATGCTGATGATAGTTTCAGGATATCTTTATCCGTTTCGTTTGTGGCTCCTATTA
>CALYRA010000309.1 GCA_945292135.1 uncultured Dysgonomonas sp. | reverse complement strand
GGTTTTATGATTGCAATAGAATATTTTGCAGCCGGATTAACCCTAATGATAACAATAATAGGTATTCCATTTGGATTGCAATGCCTTAAATTAGGAATTTTGGCGCTTTTCCCATTTGGACGCAGAGTGGAAGTGGCGCAAAATACATCCGGCTGTCTGAATTTAGCAATGAATATAATTTGGATTATTATCGGTGGATTTTGGATAGCATTGACTCATGTTTTATGGGGTGTTTTGTTTTGTTTGACAATTGTAGGCATTCCATTTGGGAAACAACACTTTAAGATGATTCGTTTAGCCTTGTTCCCATTTGGGAAAATAATTGTTTAATGATTATTGGTTATCATAATCGCAAATATAGAAGAATGTGTAATCTCCCACAGTTTCAGTATCTACATTCATCCATTCATCAGCTTTTCTTTTAGGAGTCGTAGTTTTTACAATCCGTTTTCCTGTCGAATCATAATCTTCTACCCATATTGTGCGAAAACGTTTATTAGGACAATCGTATTGACAATAATAGATACAATAGCTAAAATCCTTCCATTTGTCAGCTTTCTCAATTTTTCCCATTTTTTCGTAAACTTTTTTTATCTTATCGGTATAATTAGCTTTACTATCCGGAGTTAGAAAAATTCTTTTCTCGCAAGCATATACTTTAGATCCATCACGACGTATAGAAGTTGTATCGACATATATTTCAAAATCTTCTGCTACAGCCATATTGAACCAGTTTTCGTTTGAATATAAATGTGTTTGTTTTGATGTTTGGCAGCTTACTGTGAATATTGAAACTAAAATTAGAATTACAATTAAAAATTTGCGTACCATAATATTTATTCTTTTATTATTTAAATTTTAATGAGTAGTACTGTTGAAAAGTTCTTATTATCCTATCTGATTTAACCAAAGTTTATGTCATATTTATTTTTATCTTTGTTTAATAATCTCTCAATAATCATGAAATATATATCAGTTTTCTGTGGCTCCGCCGAAGGTAAAGAAAAAATATATGTTGAGCAAGCATTCGGGCTTGGAAAAGCAATCGCCGAACGAAATTACGGCTTGATTTACGGAGGGGCTCATGTCGGACTAATGGGCGCAGTAGCTGATGGCGCGCTTGATAACGGGGGAGAAGTAATCGGTGTATTACCTAAATTTTTAGCGGAAAAAGAATTAGCTCATCCCCGATTAAAAAAGAATTACATTGTGGAAACAATGCATGAACGAAAAGCTAAAATGAATGAACTGAGCGATGCGGTCATAGCGCTTCCCGGAGGATTTGGAACTTTAGAAGAACTATTTGAAATGCTGACTTGGGGACAACTTTCGCTACATAAAAAACCGATAGGATTATTAAATACATTGGGATATTATGATCTTTTAGTTACTTTTATAGATAAAATGGTTGATAGTTATTTTCTAAAAGAAGAATATCGAAAAATGCTTTTAGTGGATAATGATATCTTAGGCTTATTAAATAAAATGGAATATTATGTTCCACCTAAGAATGATAAATGGTTTGAACCCAAAATGAATAAATAATTATGGCTTTGACAATAGGAGATAAAATACCCGATATTTTAGGGATTGATCAGGATGGAAAAGAATTGAAAGCATCAGATTATATCGGCAAAAAGCTTGTGTTATATTTTTACCCTAAAGATAATACGCCCGGTTGTACGGCAGAAGCTTGTAGTTTTCGAGATAATTTTACAGCTTTAAGAAAAGCAGGATACGAAATATTAGGCGTTAGTATAGATAATGAGAAATCTCATAAAAAATTTATAGAAAAGCAGCAGTTACCGTTTTCTTTGATAGCTGATTCAGATAAAAAATTAGTAGAGCTATTTGGCGTATGGGGCGAAAAGACTTTAGCAGGACGTAAATATATGGGAACATTTCGAACAACTTTTTTGATTGATGAACAAGGTATTATACAAAAAATAATTACCCCCAAAGAAATTAAGACAAAAGAGCACGGACAACAAATATTAGAAATTAAATAAAATAACTATTAAATAGAATGGCAGAAGATAAAAAAGAAGCGGCAGTTAATACAGAGAAGTTGAAAGCGCTGCAAGCAGCAATGGACAAAATAGAAAAGAACTATGGTAAAGGATCCATAATGAAAATGGGAGATGAAAAGATCACGGAAGTTGGTGTTATTCCTACCGGATCCATAGCTCTCAATGCTGCGTTAGGTGTCGGAGGATATCCACGAGGAAGAGTTATTGAAATATATGGACCGGAATCGTCAGGTAAAACCACTTTGGCAATACATGCGATAGCAGAAGCGCAAAAAGCAGGAGGAATAGCCGCATTTATAGATGCGGAACATGCCTTTGACCGTTTTTACGCTGAAAAGTTAGGCGTAGATATTGATAATCTTTGGATCTCGCAACCTGATAGCGGAGAACAAGCTTTGGAAATAGCGGAACAATTGATACGTTCATCCGCAATTGATATACTTATAATAGATTCAGTAGCAGCGCTGACCCCAAAAGCCGAACTTGAAGGAGAAATGGGTGATTCTAAAATGGGGTTGCAAGCTAGATTGATGTCGCAAGCGCTACGTAAATTGACTGCCGCAATCAGCAAAACAAACACCGTGTGTGTGTTTATAAACCAGTTGCGTGACAAAATAGGAGTGATGTTTGGTTCGCCCGAAACAACTACGGGAGGAAACGCTTTGAAATATTACTCATCTGTTCGATTAGACATACGTCGTATAGGTCAATTGAAAGATGGAGAAGAAGTGAAAGGAAGCCAAACGCGTGTCAAAGTAGCCAAAAATAAAGTTGCGCCGCCATTTCGTAAAGCAGAATTTGATATCATGTATGGTGAAGGTATATCCCGCGCCGGTGAGATAATTGATTTGGGCGCGGATTTAGGCATTATCAAAAAGAGTGGATCTTGGTACAGCTATAACGAGACCAAATTAGGACAAGGTCGCGAAGCAGCGAAAGAAACAATAAAAGATAATCCTGAATTGGCAGAAGAATTAGAAGCTTTAATATTTGCAGCATTAAAGGAAAAACATTAAAAAAATTAAAAATTACGGCTAAGATATAAGCAGGCTTGTTCATATAGAATAAGCCTGTTTTTGTATATTTATGATTCATATAAAAACGTTTTGATTAATATCACAC
>CALYRA010000308.1 GCA_945292135.1 uncultured Dysgonomonas sp. | reverse complement strand
CTAAGCATGCGATGTTCAAGCATTTCACCTTCTTTGAAGCCCATACGATCCATCATTCTGGCAATACGTTCAGATGCGAACAAACGCATCAAATCATCTTCTAATGAAATATAGAATACGGATGAACCGGGATCTCCCTGACGTCCGGCACGACCTCGTAGCTGACGATCTACACGTCGAGATTCATGGCGTTCCGTACCTATAATTGCCAATCCTCCGGCTTGTTTCACCTCCGGAGCCAATTTAATGTCGGTACCACGACCTGCCATATTGGTGGCGATAGTTACAGCGCCTATTTGTCCGGCATTAGCTACAATTTCAGCTTCTTTTTGGTGTAACTTAGCATTCAAAACGCTATGTTTAATCTTACGCATTGTAAGCATTTTACTTAGCAGCTCAGATATTTCGACTGATGTCGTACCCACAAGCACTGCTCGTCCTTGACTTACAAGATCTACAATTTCTTCAATAACTGCACTGTATTTTTCTCGCTTTGTTTTGTAGATACGATCATTCATATCTTTACGTGCAATTGGTCGATTTGTAGGAATAACGACAACATCCAATTTATATATATCCCAAAGCTCACCGGCTTCCGTTTCGGCTGTACCTGTCATCCCAGACAGCTTATTATACATACGGAAGTAATTTTGAAGAGTAATTGTAGCGAATGTTTGCGTTGCCGCTTCTACTTTTACTCGCTCTTTAGCTTCTATAGCTTGGTGTAAACCATCCGAATAGCGGCGACCATCCATAATACGGCCTGTTTGCTCGTCTACAATCATCACCTTATTGTCTATTACAACATATTCATCATCTTTTTCGAATAAGGAATATGCTTTAAGCAATTGATTGATAGTATGTACACGTTCAGATTTTATGGAGTAATTTTGCATTATGCCGTCTTTCTTCTCTGCTTTTTCTTCATCCGAGATAGATTGGTTTTCCAATTCGGATAGTTCTGCTCCTATATCGGGCAATACAAAGAAATGGGGATCTTCAGAATTTCCTGTTAACAAGTCAATTCCTTTATCTGTAAGCTCAACTTGATTATTTTTTTCATCAATAATGAAATACAATTCATCTGTTACCTCATGCATTCTACGGCTTTGTTCAGCCATATAAGTTTCTTCGGTTTTAAGCATCCCGGCTTTAACGCCTTGCTCACTTAGAAATTTAATTAATGGTTTGTTTTTGGGTAAACCTTTATATGATTGGTATAAATTAAAGAATCCTTCTTCCTGAACTTTTTTATCTTCTGAACTAATTTTTGACCTGGCTTCGGCTAATAATTTTGTACATAGGTCACGTTGAGCTTTTACGATAACTTCTACTCGTGGTCTAAATTCTTCGTATAATTGTTCTTCTCCTTTTGGTATCGGACCCGAGATAATTAACGGAGTACGGGCATCATCAATCAAAACTGAATCAACCTCGTCGACAATCGCATAATTATGTTTCCGTTGTACAAGATCATTGGGATTGATTGCCATGTTATCACGCAGGTAATCAAAGCCAAATTCATTATTTGTACCAAATGTAATATCCGCGCGGTATGCTTGGCGACGGGCTTCTGAATTGGGTTGATGCTTGTCAATACAGTCTACTGACAATCCATTGAACATGTAGATTGGTCCCATCCATTCCGAGTCACGTTTTGCTAAATAGTCATTGACTGTCACGACATGCACGCCTTCACCCGTCAAAGCGTTTAAAAATACAGGAAGTGTACCGACTAAAGTTTTACCTTCTCCTGTTGCCATCTCAGCGATTTTACCTTTATGAAGCACAGTACCTCCGAATAACTGTACATCATAATGTATCATATCCCACGTAATTTCATTACCACCTGCTACCCAGTGATTGAAATAAATTGCCTTCTCCCCATCTATTTCTACAAAATCATGGTTTTTGGCTAACTCACGGTCAAAATCTGTCGCAGTTACTTCTATCTCTTCATTTTCGGTAAAACGTCTTGCTGTATCTTTAACTATTGCGAATACCTCTGGTAATAATTCATCGAGTATTGCTTCGTACTTGGATGTTATTTCTTTCTCAAGTTTATCTATTTCAGCCCATATATCTTCACGTTTGTCTATTTCTATGGCTTCAATACCTGATTTGAGTTCAGTTATTTTGTTCTTCTCCGTAGCTACATAATCTTGTATTTTTTGTCTTATCTCAATTGTTTTATTTCTTAATTCATCATGAGATAAGTTTTTTATAGTTTCATATGCAATTTTTACTTTATCAACGTATGGATTGATCTCTTTTAAGTCTCTTTGTGATTTATTTCCGAAAAGTTTCGTCAGAATATCATTGAATCCCATATAGATTATTTTTATTTTATTTCGTAATTTGATTTTAAATTTAATTTATTCTTTTCTTTTACAATCAGAATAACTCCGATAAAGGTTGTTCAGACGCTGCATTTGGAGGTCGTATACGCAGCACATGCGATATTGTGGGAGCTATTTCTGTAGATTTTATAGTTCTTTTTATTCTTTGTGGTTTAATATTGTTCCCGAAGAAGATAACAGGACATATAATTGCGTTATTTCGTACGATTTTAGTTTTATAATAAGCGTCTTGCTCATTTACAATCTTATATCCCGGTTGTATTTCTACAAATAAATCGCCTCCTGTTTCTTTGGTAAAGCCATTTTTATAATATTCCATAACAGGATTCCATTCACCGTGCATCAATTGATAGGACGTATAAACATCTTGAACTCCTGTAAATTCAGCTATAAATTCAGCTGATTTTTGTTGTATTTCTTTAAGAGGTATTTTTTTGTCTTCAATTAATTTTCTATTAAGATATACCTGATTATTGTGAAATTTCTCTACCCATTGATTATTTCCATAGATAGCCATCAAATACATATTTAATAAAGCTTCGCAACGATTAATATGAAAAACACCACGGTTTAAAACTAAATCTGTCTCTTCATTGTAGTCGTAATATCCTGTTGATGTAAGAAATATGAAGGTATTTTTAAGACCTATTGTCTTATCTATTTCATTTAATAAAATTTCAATATCTCTATCCAAACGCAAATAAGTATCTTGTATTTCAGCAGAATAATCCCCTATTCCGGGAAAACTTCCGGCGTAAAATGTCAAAGCTAGGTAATCAGGTGTTATGCGTTT